>CAJJCN010000076.1 GCA_905182655.1 Flammeovirgaceae bacterium UBA4465 | reverse complement strand
ATGATCATGCGTTGATTATCCTGTGGATCAATCCAAAGGTCATGGTGGTCACCGTGGGGTGAATTGAAACCCTCCCAAGTTTTCCCTCCATCATTGGAGCGATGATAACTCGTATTCAAGACATATAGGCGATCTTCATTTTGTGTATCTGCGTAGATGCGTGAATAATACCATGCTCGTTGTCTCAATGCATTTTTTGAGCTGATGTAGGTCCATTTTTCGCCTCCGTCATCCGATCGATAGACGCCACCTTTGGCATTTTCTATGATGACCCATATTTTGTTAGAGTTCAATGGGGAAACCGCTACACCTGAAATACCCCAAACTCCCTTAGGTAAGCCCGGCTTGTTTGTTAATTCTTTCCAATGATCCCCACCATCTACACTTTGCCAGAGTTTACTGCCGGGTCCTCCACTATCCATGCGATAGCCATTGCGCTTTATTTCCCAGGTATTGGCATAGATAATTCTTGGGTTATTGGGATCTAAAACTAAATCTACGGCACCCGCTTTATCTGATTCAAACAATATTTTTTCCCAGGTTTCCCCACCATTTTTAGATCTAAAAACACCACGCTGTGCATTAGGTTTCCAAAGATTACCCATCGCAGCCACATAGACCAAATTTGGGTTAGATGGATGAATACGAATACGACCGATGTGTTCGCTTTGTTTGAGTCCGATAGACTGCCAGGTCTTGCCCGCATCGGTGCTTTTCCATAGCCCTCTTCCAGAGGAGACGTTTCCTCTGACCGTTTCCTCTCCTTCCCCAACATAAATGACATTTGGATCAGATTGACTGACGGCAATTGCACCGATAGATCCGCCATAGAATCCATCTGAAATGTTTTCCCAAGTTTGACCTCCATCTGTAGTTTTCCAAACACCACCTCCCGCTGTGCCCATATAATATAGATTGCGATCACCGATGACACCCGTTACGGTAGCCGAACGTCCTCCACGAAAAGGGCCGACCATTCTCCACTCCAATCCTCCGAGTTTGCTCACAGGAATTTCTTGATGAATGGTCTTTGTTTTCGATTGCTTTCTTTGTGCCCACAATGAAGGGCTCAGGATCAAGGTGAAAAGAAAGGCGAGCAATAGGTAATTGGATATTTGTTTCATAATATTTTTTTTGAGAAAACTGAATTTAAGAAATTTTTAAAATAGAGCTTTCTGTTTTGGGATGAAAGGTAGTATGAGTAGCCTTTCGGTAATCATAAAATGAAATAAGTATAAATTTAGGACTGCCGTTGGAGGAGTAGAGGTTAATATTGGTTGGTAGCGGATAAGTTGATGGTAGTTTTACCCCATGCCATAGGTGACCGGAGCTGAATAGGTGAAATACGTACTGGTACTTGCATAGAGTGAGAGGCGTACGCAAAGGATTACTGGTAGAAATATATCCGCAGCCTTTAGCGTCTATTTAGGGAATGAGTTGAACTAAATCTACTGAAAGTCCGCTACATCAATCAGGGGATACCTGGCTTGGGATCTTCATAGGCTTCTAAAGAAAGAACTGCAAAAGGGAAATTATTTTAAAGGATCGTTCATATAGCCTAATGTCAATCCTAACATAGCCTTAACTCCTGTGATCATAGCTGAATCGGTGACATAAAAATCAGGAGTATGGTGTGGAGCGGCCAAACTTGGATCCGATCCTTGGGGACATCCTCCGATGAAAAAGAAAAAAGAAGGCACCTTTTCTCCAAAGAAAGAGAAATCTTCAGCACCCGTAATGGCGCGCTGTAATTGGACATGCTCAGGCCCAAGGCTGCGGTTGAGCCAATCGGCTGCTTTGGTGGTCAGGGCAGGGTCATTGAAAGTTACGGGAACTCCTCGTTCTATGTCGACCGTTACCTGGGCACCCATACTTTCTCCTATTTTTGTAGCGGTTCGGATCAAATCGGCATGAATTTTATCTTGCATTTGTGTATCCAATGTACGGATGGTACCGATCATTTCAGCGCTTTCAGGGATGATATTATTGCGTATGCCTGAATTAATCATTCCTACGGTAATGACGGCACCTTCTTTGGTGAGTTCGGTTTGTCGACTGATGATGGTTTGAATACCATTGATGATTTGTGCAGAGGTTACGATAGGGTCTATCGAAGCCCATGGTTGTGAACCGTGGGATTGTTTTCCGTTGACTTTAATGACGAAACGGTCTGCAGCAGCTAAAATACCCCCGGATTTGTAGGTAAGCATCCCCTCTGGGGTATTGGCCGAAATATGCAGACCAAAGGCAACCTCAACCTTAGGATTCATCATGACCCCTTCTTTGATCATGAGTTTAGCACCGCCTTCTTCTCCTGGAGGAGCACCTTCTTCGGCGGGTTGAAAAATAAACTTAACGGTTCCTTTGAGATCTTTTTTCAGATCACTGAGCACTTCAGCGACACCCATTAATATAGCTACATGCGTATCGTGTCCACAAGCATGCATAACACCCGTGGCTTTATCATTATATATTGAGGTGGCCTTTGAGGCCCAAGGGAGTTCCACTCTTTCGGTCACAGGAAGCCCGTCCATATCTGCCCTCAAGGCAATCACTGGCCCGGGTTGGTCTCCCACCAAAATACCTACGACACCTGTTTTGGCTACTCCTTCTTCGACTGCGATACCTAAACTTCTCAAATGCTGGGCAACTTTGGCAGCCGTTTTAAATTCTAGGTTTGATAACTCAGGATGTTCATGAATGTCATGGCGCCACTCAATGACTTTGGGCATTATTTTTTCCGCTTCGAGATGGGCTTTTTTCGTGAGTTTTGCTGATTGACTGAACGCCACTGATAGAAGGCAGGAGATGATTAGGCTTAGAATAACTTTAATTTTCATGAGACAAAAAGTTAAGCAAATGAGAAAAGAAAGGGCTATCAATTCGATAGCCCAATTCATTTACCAAAATAATATGAAGAAAAAATGAGCGTTTATTTTTTTCATAATAAGCTCACTTTAAATTTATTAAAAAAAATTCAATAAACCTACGGAATTTAAAAAATTACCAATAAACTAAATTTTTTAAATCAAGTTATTGCCAGACAGATAAAATCAACCTATTAGCAAGGTCGCTCTTTCAGCCTCAAAGGCTTACAATACTTCTTTAACCCTTTGAGCAGCATCTTTGAGTAGGATGGCTGAAGTTACCTTCAATCCAGAGGATTCAATGATTTTCACCCCTTCTTCAGCATTGGTTCCTTGAAGTCTTACAATGATAGGAACCTCAATAGCCCCAATCTTTTTATAGGCTTCAACCACACCATTGGCGACGCGGTCACATCGAACGATGCCACCAAAAATGTTTACTAGGATGGCTTTGACGTTGGGATCTTTCAAGATAATTCTAAATCCTGCTTCTACTGTTTCGGCATTGGCCCCACCTCCCACATCAAGAAAGTTGGCAGGTTCCCCTCCGGAAAGTTTAATCATATCCATCGTCGCCATGGCAAGTCCAGCACCGTTGACCATACAGCCCACATTTCCATCTAACTTCACATAATTGAGACCATGCGTTGCTGCCGCCACTTCCAATGGATCTTCTTCTGATAAGTCCCTAAGTTGTAAAATCTCTTTTTGCCTAAAAAGGGCATTGTCATCAATATCTACTTTGGCATCTACCGCCAATATTTTGTCATCCGAAGTTTTGAGCACAGGGTTGATTTCAAACATCGCTGAATCGGTATTTTCAAAAGCTACATAAAGGGCTTGAATGAACTTCACCATTTCTTTTAGAGCCATTCCTGTCAGACCCAAAGCAAAAGCCACTTTTTGCGCTTGAAAACGACGTAGGCCAACGGCAGGATCTATCCATTCTTTAATAATTTTTTCAGGGGTATTTTCAGCAACGGTTTCTATATCCATTCCCCCTTCGGTGGAGGCCATGATCACATTTTGGCCCCGTCCGCGATCCAGAAGGATCGATAGGTAATATTCTTTGGGTTCAGAAGCGCCAGGATAATAAACATCCTCTGCAATCAGTATTTTGTTGACTTTCTTACCTTCAGGTCCTGTTTGGTGAGTGACCAGTGTACCCCCTAAAATAGCGTCACTTTTCGGTCCCACTTGGTCTATACTTTTTGCTAAAATTACGCCGTGGGATCCGGTCTCGTTTACTTTGCCTTTCCCCCTGCCTCCGGCATGTATTTGTGCTTTGATTACAAACCATTCAGAGCTCGTTTCTTTTTGAATGGCACGTGCCGCTGCCATCGCTTCATCGACCGTACTTGCGACTTTTCCGCGCTGGATGGCCACACCGTAGCGTGCTAATATTTCCTTTGCTTGATATTCGTGGATATTCATGGATCAATTTTTTTAATTCTAAACAGAGAAAAGCACAATTGTTTTCTTGATTATTTTGCGAATCTAATTCATAGTTAGGGTTTAATCAAGTTCATTAAAATAAATGACACCTATATTTGCGACCATGCTATATGCCAAAGATATTTATAAGACCTATGGGGCACTCGAAGTGCTGAAAGGAATAGACTTGGAAGTAGCAGAAAAAGAAGTGGTATCTATTGTCGGTGCTTCTGGAGCGGGCAAAAGCACGTTGCTTCATATTTTAGCTAGCTTGGATCAGCCCGATCAAGGATCCGTCAGTTTGAAGGGGCAAGCCATATTTTCACTTTCATCCAATAAGTTGGCCAAATTCCGTAACCATCATATTGGTCTTATTTTTCAATTTCATAACCTACTACCTGAGTTTACGGCCCTCGAAAATGTATGTATCCCTGGGTATATAGGCCACCGTGACGAGGCTACGGTTTTAAAATTAGGAATGGAGTTGTTAGATCGTTTGGGAATCAAAGAAAGAGCTTCGCATAAACCTTCGGAATTGTCTGGAGGAGAGCAACACCGTGTGGCCGTGGCACGTGCTCTCATCAATCAACCGGATATCATTTTCGCAGATGAACCTTCGGGTAACTTAGATTCTGCCAATGCTCGAGCCTTGCATAAGTTGTTCTTTGAGCTGAGGGATGACTTGGGTCATACTTTTGTGATTGTCACGCACAACGAAGAACTCGCCGATATGGCAGATCGAAAACTCGTGATGCGGGATGGACGGATGACTTAAAGTTCAAATTTCATTTTCAAGGTGACCATATGATTTATGGGCAGTCCAGGATAATAATATCGCGGGCTGCCACTACCAAAGGCACGGGCATTGATCTGATGCATGGAGGCATACACTTCGTTAAATAGGTTATTGATGCGATAGCTCAAGTCTAGATCGAGTTTTGTGAAGATCGTGGGCTGCCAACCTATCTGCAAACTGGTGATTTGATAGGCCGTCGTGTAGCGACTGTTGTCGTCGGTGAGCGGCATGCGATCGATGTATTGGTAACTCAAATGTGCATAAAGGCGTTCCTTAAAATTTCCTTGAAAAGAAAGGCTCAATTGATTGGCTGGAATCCCCGTAAGTGCATTGCCATCATAGCGCAACTCTTCATCTTCAAATTCTTTGAACCTATAGGCTGCATGGTTGTAATTTAAACTTTGGTTGAGTGTGAAATTAAGTGTTTCGATTAAGTGACTTTTAAGGCTGAGTTCAATGCCCCTATGTCGTGTGCTGCCTGCATTGACACCCATGTATTGATCTATGGCCGTTCTTCTAGACACGAGGAGGTTACGGATATTCATTTGATAGATTGAGAGGGAATACTTCAGTTTTTCACCCCATGAATGACCTTTCATGCCCCACTCGAAGTTCCATCCTGTTTCTGGTTTTATGTCGGGATTAATGGTTCCCTCAGGCGTTAACGTTTCTTCCAAGCTTGGCGGTGAAAAACCATGGCTCATAAGGGCAAAATGCGTGAGCCCAGGTCGAAACGTATGTGAAACACCTATCCTGGGGGAATAACGGGCCTCAAATTGGTAATTTCCACTTTGATCTATACTGTCCAAATCATAGGCATCGGTGTAGTCATAAAAGGTTTGATTGAGGTTCAATCCGAGGTCTATATTTAGGGAAGCTAATGGCTTTAGATTGACCTCCAAAAACAGGTTGTAGTATCGCCTGATTTCTTTGTTGTCTGATAAGTCTTCGCCCTGAACACTGCCTGTATTAGGAAAATCGGCATAAAGATTTTCAGCCGTTTTCCAATGATAGGCATCTCGATAGGTCTCCAGTCCAGCCATGACTTGATGTTGGGTTTTGGCGATTTTTTTGATCAGACGGGTACGAAGGCCGATGCCATTTATTTGGTCTTCCAATATATTGAAGGGTCTGGCTTCAAAGCTTTGGTTAAAGGAGCCGAACAGACTCACGTGTTGGGTCAATCCGGGGTGATAGGTATGCGCCCATGAACTCCCTAAAAGAAATTTATCATAATCTTCAAATCCTTGAGATTGGGCCCAGGTGAAGGCAGCTTTGGTGGGCTCATTTTGATAATCCGTTTCGCTCAATGAACTCGGTATACCGGCATATTGATTCACATAATATATCAGAAAGTTGAAGGTATTTTTAAGCGTGCCGATCCTTGAAGTGGCGAAGAGCGTATTTCTTTTGAAGGTATTGTTCTCACGATAACCGTCACTTTGCTGACGATTAAATGAGATGTGGGTACTTCTTTGGTTTCGATCTAGAGCATAGGTCAGGCTGTTCCTCAAAAGTCCAAAACTACCGACGGTGGCTGCCGTTGAAAAGGACTGAGATGCCGAGGGTGTTTTTTTCGGGTGGAGGATCAGGGTTCCACCGAGGCCACTTCCATAAATACTGGCATTGGGTCCTTTGAGGATTTCAATGGTTCCTATAGTATTGAGATCAATGTCCTCAATAGTGGTTTCACCACTGCCGTTGGTCAGGGGGATGTCTTGATAATAAGCCCTTATCTTTTTTGTAGCAAAAGCGGCGCGAGACCCCACACCGCGTAGTGTTATTTTGTTGGTATTCAAGGCTCCAGATTGCATAAACACGCCAGGCACTTGATTGAAGAGCTCGATCATCAAAGTAGGGTCGCTGGTACTTATTTCTTTAGAGGATAGTTGGGTGATCGCGCCTGGATAAATTTGATTCCTTTGAGGAATACCAAAATCATTGACGGTTATGGCCTCCAGTAGGACGGGATCAGGAGTCAACAATATAATTAAGGGAGAATCTAGTGCCATCATTCGGAGATCTTGATGGCCCATACTCTGAATCAAAATTTCACGACCCGGGAGATAAAAAAAAACACCTTGATCATTGGTTTGAACGGTATCCATACCCAAAACATAGGCTCCTTTAATCGGTTTTTGATCGATTTGATCTAACAAAACGCCTTGGAGCTGTGCATAAAGTGGTACACCACTAAAAAGTAGTAAAAGGATAAGGATACTTTTTTTCATCCTGTAAAGTTAACGTGGGTAAAATCGTATTTTGAGTTTTTTATGTGGTAAACTGCAAAAAAAATACAAATGAAAATTCCCTTGGGTGTCCGTTATATGTTGCTTGCAACACTGGCTTTTAGCTTAATGAAAGTTTTCGTGAAGTATATTCCCAATATTCCGGCCATTGAGATTGTTTTTTTTCGTGCCGTAATATCCTTGACCTTGAGTTTAGCTTATTTGCTCCCCAAAAAAATCCCCATTTTTGGCAATAAAAAATCCCTATTGGCTGTTCGTGGGGCGGTAGGCGCCACGGCATTGATTCTCAATTATTATTTACTCCATGAAATCCCGCTGGCGGCGGCATCTACCTTAACGAACTTGACCCCTATTTTCACGACCCTTATTGGGGTTTATTTGGTGAAGGAGAAAATCCACCCTGCCCAAATTATATTTTTTGTTTTGAGTTTTGTGGGGATTCTCATCATTCAGGGGTTTGATACGCGCATCTCAGGGACCCATTTATTTCTGGGCATTTTGGCGTCCTTCTTCAGTGGAATGGCCTATAATTTGGTGCGAAAACTAAGTGCGACAGAGCACCCTTTGGTGATTATATTTTACTTCCCTTTGGTCGTGCTTCCGGTATCTTTGATAGGTTCCTTGTGGTTATGGGTACAACCGGAAGGTTGGGATTGGTTTTATTTATTAATGGTAGGCATTACCACACAGATGGCTCAATATTTCATGACCAAATCCTATCAGCAGGCCAAAGTTTCTAAGGTGGCCATTTTTGATTATTTAGGGGTAGTATATGCCTTGATCTTTGGGTTTGTACTTTTTAATGAGTACTTCAATCTACTGACCTACATAGGTATTGCGTTAGTATTGATTGGTATTGCCTTAAATTTTAGATTCAAATTGAAGGAACATTGAATATGAATGATACTTTATTTTATTTTGTCTTAAATAAGTAAAAAAAATGGGAAGAGCATTTGAGTATAGAAGGGCCGCGAAAGAAAAACGTTGGGATAAGATGTCCAAAGTCTTTCCTAAATTGGCCAAAGCGATCCAGATCGCAGCAAGGGACGGTGGAGGTGAGCCTGAAATGAACAGTAAATTGAGGGCAGCTATTCAAAATGCCAAGGCTGAAAACATGCCCAAAGATAATATTGACAATGCCATCAAACGCGCCATAGGTAAAGATGCAGAGGCCATTGACGAGGTTACCTTTGAAGGGAAAGGGCCACATGGTGTATTGGTATTTGTCGAATGTGCTACGGACAATAATAATAGAACCGTCGCCAATATTAAGTCCTATTTTAGCAAGGCAGGGGGCGCCTTTACCCCGTCGGGTTCATTGGAATTTATGTTCGCACGCAAAGCCGTATTTGAGTTTGAAAAAACAGCAGAAATTGATTTGGAAATATTAGAACTTGAGCTCATTGATGCTGGCCTCGAAGCAATTGAGGAACACGATGGCCAGGTCTATGTCACAGGAGATTATACGGCTTTTGGGAGCCTCTCCAAAGCATTGGAGGATCTTGAGATAGCAGTAAAAAAATCTTCACTCCAACGAATCCCCACTACTCCGGTATCTTTTTCTGAGGATCATATGGTCGAAATTGAAAAAATGCTCGATAAAATCGAAGAAGATGACGATGTTCAAGCCGTTTATACCAATATTACCTGATGCAGACACCTGAAAATTTTTGGAATTGGTTTTCGAAGCACCAATCTCGTTACTTGACCCTTGGTGAAATTAAGCCTGAGGCGAGAGATGAAGCCGTCAATGAAATGCAACTTGAGTTAGATAAGTTTTGTAATCAGATTTTCTTTGAAATCGGAGGAGATGAAGGGGATCATCGCGGGGCATTGATTATCAGTGCTGCGGGAGATCCGGATTTCTTCCCACAGGTTAGGGAACTTGTGGCCTCGGCACCTGCTATGGGGGATTGGGAGGTCATTGCTTTCAAACCTGCGCAATCGGGTCCGGTAGTCATCAATTATGAGGATCAATCATTTGATCCTCAGGAGATCATTGTGATTCCTTTGCTGCATGATGCGTATCCAGATTCGATAGGGATCCAAGTGTGTTTTGACGATTTTGAGGAGGCTACCGAAGAGCATTACATGGGCGCCACTTTTTTGATGTTGGAGGCTTTGATTGGTGAGGAAGCAGCCATCAACAATATTGAATACTTGGAGGTATGTAAAGTACCTGAGGATATCGATGACATTGAGTACCTGATGCTCTCAGATATTGAAGATCATATTATTGAGGTCAAGACTGAAGGCCTCGATGAGAACGCCCATTGAATGGCGCACACATATTTAGTCCATAGATAAAAAAAGTCTCCACCTATAGCTATAGGTGGAGACTTTTTTTAATAAGGTGTTTTATGATTTTGACGCCATGTACTCCACCAATTCAATCACTTTCGATGAGTAGCCCCATTCGTTGTCATACCATGAAACCACCTTTACAAAGGTAGGGGACAGCTGAATGCCTGCACCCGCATCAAAAATGGAGGTTCTTGAATCTCCTAAAAAGTCATTGGAGACTACGGCATCTTCGGTATAGCCCAAAACCCCTTTCATAGATCCTTCTGAAGCAGCTTTCATTACCGAACATATTTCTTCATAACTGGTGGCTTTCTCAAGATTTACAGTTAAGTCAACTGCCGAAACATCAGCTGTTGGGACCCTGAAAGACATGCCTGTTAATTTTCCGTTTAAGGTAGGGATGACTTTACCCACAGCCTTGGCAGCCCCTGTGGAAGAAGGAATGATGTTCTGATAAGCACCACGTCCACCGCGCCAGTCTTTCATAGAAGGACCATCTACGGTTTTTTGTGTGGCTGTGGCGGCATGTACTGTTGTCATCAGACCTTCCTTGATGCCAAAGTTATCATTGAGCACTTTGGCGATAGGTGCCAAACAGTTGGTGGTACAAGAAGCGTTAGATACAAACTGCATGTCTGGGTGGTAATCGGTATGGTTGACCCCCATGACAAACATTGGCGTATCGTCTTTGGAAGGCGCAGACATGACTACTTTTTTGGCACCTGCCTCGATATGTCCTTTGGCGGCTTCTTTGCTCAAGAAGAGACCTGTCGACTCGATCACGTAATCTACTCCTATTTCTCCCCACTTTAAGTCAGCAGGATTACGTTCAGCAGTCACTCGAATGGCTTTGCCATTGACGACCAACTTACCTTCTTCAACGGTTACATCCCCATTGAAGTTACCATGTGTAGAATCATATTTAAGCATGTAAGCCATATAATCTACATCAATGAGATCATTGATTCCTACTACTTCTATATTTTCATTCTGTGCTGCTACACGGAATACGAGTCGGCCAATTCGACCAAATCCATTTATTGCAATTTTTGTTTTAGACATTTTAATAACTTTAACCCATTAAGCGTTTTCAGTGCGCAAAGTTATCATTAGTTGACGCCCTTGCAAACTACCCTGCAAGTATTTTATACTTTTCAAGACTACTTCTTTTTCACCCCATTGATTTTAAAGGGAATTGATCCTCAAGTAATTAGTCATTTAAATCATCAAACGGTCTGAAATCAGGCAGGGGGGTGCTTTAAAGCTTACTTAGTTGCCAATGCGAGACAACGAGGCCTTCAAAAGTAACATACGCTCATGAATAGCCGATTGACGACGACCTTTGGTGTTTGACTAGGGTTCATAATTGAATTTTAAAAAATTCAATTAAAAAAATGCATGCTTATTTGCAAATTATGATGAGAACTCTATCTTTGCCACTCGAAAAATCGGAGGAAGTTCAAAAGAAACTTTGATACTTGGCTGATTTGGAGAAATGGTCCGTTCGTCTAGGGGTTAGGACGCCAGGTTTTCATCCTGGTAACAGGGGTTCGATTCCCCTACGGACTACAATGAAGCCACTTAAGTTACTG
>CAJJCN010000075.1 GCA_905182655.1 Flammeovirgaceae bacterium UBA4465 | reverse complement strand
ATCAAAATATCGTCTTCCAACCGGACGCCAAATCCCTCTTCTGGCAAATAAATACCTGGTTCCACCGTGAAAACCATCCCCGCTGCCACTTTTTTGTTTGCAATACCAACATCATGAACATCTAAACCTAAATGATGTGAGGTCCCATGCATAAAATATTTTTTATAGGCTGGCCATTTTGAATCCTGACTTTTTACTTCATTTGAAGTCAGCAAGCCCAAAGTCAAGAGTTCCTCCGTCATCAAGGCACCTACTTTTAGATGATATTCAGAAATTAAACACCCTGGGTGCAATAGATGAGTGGCTTCATTTTTGACCCTGAGAACGGCATTGTATATCAGCTTTTGCCGGGGAGAAAATCTACCATTGACCGGAATGGTTCGCGTCATATCTGCATTGTAATTACCGTAGGTGGCACCCACATCCATAAGTACTAAGTCCCCTGCCTTTAATTTTTGGTCATTCATCGTATAATGTAAAATACAGGCATTTGCACCCCCTGCGATGATAGGCTCGTAAGCAAATCCCGCAGCTCGATTTCTTAAAAAATGGCGTAAATACTCTGCCTCCACTTCAAATTCCCAAACATCTGGCTTCACAACGGGCAAAATTGCTCTGAAGCCCAACGCTGTAATTCGACACGCCTCTTTAATCAAGGCGATCTCAACATCAGATTTAATCATTCTAAGCTCATATAAAAAGGGCGCCAAACGATTAAATTGATGTAAAGGATAGTCTTCCTTGATTTTTTTAGTAAACCGCTCATTGGCCGTCTGAACTTTGGTTTCAGCTCTTAAGTGCTCATTTTGATATAAATACACTTGATCGCATTCCGTAAGGGTTTCTTTTAGCGAGGTTCCAAAGTTGGAAGTCCATTGAATCTCTTCGATACCCGACAAGGCAGTCCCTTCTTCTTTTGATAATTTGTGCCCTTCCCATATCGCAATATGCGCATTGGTCTCTTTCAGAAAAAGCTGTGCTCTCAACTTCTCATTGGGATGGTCAGGGGCAAGTATTAACATTGAATCTTCTTGATCAATGCCCGTCAAATAAAATAGGTTGCTATTTTGCTTGAATGGTAGGGAACCGTCGGCATTTGTCGGCATTCGATCATTAGATAAGAGAACTACCACTGAACGAGGAGGTAGGCTCGCACTTAATCGCTGTCTGTTTTCAATAAAAAGGTGGGAATCTATTTTATGATATCTCATGGTACTTGGATAAAATTTATTAAGTCTTAATAAAAACGCTCAGGCATACGAGTGACAAGAGATTTAACCGAAATTTGCTGTAGGATCTCATCTCCTCGTTTTTTATTGTCAGATCCCACAGTCATATAAACCGTAATCTGAGATTCAATAGCCTCCATAAAAGCAATCCACTTATGCGCAGGTAACTGCTTGTTTTTCCATTCAGAAGCCGCTGCAGCAGTGAGATAGGGTGTTTCTTTATGTTTTTCATTAGAGTCAAACGTAGCCTTACTCACCTGTGATTCTAGTTTCAAGTTAGCGACAGTAGTTAAGGACGTTAATAACTTCAAATTGCTATCCACCTCATGAACTTGATCAGCCAATGAATGGGCAATAGTAGGATCAAAACTCCAGGATGAAGAATTTTTATCAAATCTAATTTTCACTTTAGCATGGGCCAATAGCGTCAGCAAACTCATAGAACAGACCCTTTGAACATCAATAATTACATCCAAGTATACTTTTCTTACTTCTCTGATTCGTTTAAATAAATTCTTGATTTTCTCTTTTTTGTCCAAGATCAAAATGTTTTGTATTCTTGCATCTTTGGCAAGTAAGCATTCATTTGCTTTCCTAACCAAAAAATCTATGGCTACTTTTGGGGAAAATGAGCACATTTGCCTAATTAAAAGCATGGCAAGAACCACATCCCCAATAAAAGCAGTTTGAATGATGAGTATGCGATTGGGTCTCATAATTAGTAAAATTAGTCAATTCATTGATCCAAAAACAATTATTCTACGGAACTAAATAATGGAATAAAGTATTTTAGCCAAAATAGTTAGGCTTAATCAACAGATGCAAGAATATCATTACAGCGAGTTACCTAATGGGGTGAGAACCATTCACAAAGAAATCAATTATACCAAAATTGCACATGTAGGCATCATGCTAGATATTGGAAGTAGAGATGAAGACAGTACCCAGAAAGGTATTGCCCATTTTTGGGAACACATGGCTTTCAAAGGAACGCACAAAAGAAAATCATTTCATATTATCAATAGATTAGAATCACTTGGGGGTGAACTCAATGCGTACACTACAAAAGAAAAAATTTGCTTTTATGCCTCTATTTTAGATATTCACATAGAGAAAGCCGTTGAACTGCTGATTGATATTGTATTCAATTCAGCTTTTCCAGAGAAACAAATTGAAAAAGAACGCCAAGTTATTCTTGAAGAAATGTCCATGTATCAAGACACTCCAGAAGATGCAATTATGGATGAATTTGATGAAATTATCTTCGATGAACACCCTTTGGGATGCAATATTTTAGGAACGGAGCAATCGGTCAAATCTATCTCAAAAACTGATTTCATCCATTTTATTAAAGCCCATGTTAATTTTAAAAAAATCGTATTTTCAAGTCTAGGTAATATTTCCTCAAAAAAAATAGATCGACTGATCAATAAGCATTTGGCACCTCTGGAAGCACAACTGAGTACTCATCAAAGGTCTATCTTCGATGGTTATCAACCCCATCATCAATCAAAAAATAGAGAAATATCTCAAGTACACCATCTTATGGGGTTGCCTGCCTACAGCCTACATGATCCCAAACGTATTCCTTTTTATTTATTGACGAATATTCTAGGTGGGCCTGCTATGAACTCAAGATTAAACTTGAGCCTACGGGAAAAACACGGATTTGTTTACGGAGTGGAAGCCCAGTTTTTATCCTATACGGATGTTGGGCTTTTCAGTATTGGGTTTGCTACGGACCCAGCCAATTTCAAACGAAGTAAATCCCTGGTCCTACAAGAAATTAAAAAACTTCAAAACCATACACTCAGTGAGGGACAACTTCGTGCTGCCAAAGGGCAACTCAAAGGGCAGATGGCTATGTCTGAAGAAAATAACAATGCCATGATGTTGATGATGGCTAAAAGTCTTTTGGATCTGGATAAAATTCCGGCTTTGGATGAAGTTTTTAAAAAAATTGACCTCATTACTGCCGTCGAACTTAGAGAAATCGCTAAGGAGGTATTACAAGTTGACCAAATGAGTTCATTGACTTTTATGCCTCATTAATTAATCTCACTAGATTTGAATCATGGATTTTCTTCCCGTAAAAATTAGGCAATATGTTGAAGCCAATAGTTCAGCTGAAGATCCCTTGCTGCAAGAAATAACCAGAGATACGCATCTTCACGTCTTAAATCCAAGGATGCTCAGTGGCCATTTTCAAGGAAGACTCCTCTCCTTTTTAAGCCATATGGTTCAACCTCAGCAAATTCTTGAAATAGGGACCTTCACAGGCTATGCAACCCTTTGTTTGGCCGAAGGATTGGCCTCAGATGGAACCCTCACTACCATTGATATCAATGAGGAAATCGCTGAGAGAACGAAAGCTCATTTCTCAAAGTCGCGTTTCAACCATCAAATCACCGTCAAAACGGGTGATGCACTCAAGATTATTCCAAAGCTTAAAACCCACTGGGAGCTGGTGTTTATTGATGCCGATAAAGAGAATTATTTAACCTACTACGAAATGGTCCTACCTCAATTAAAATTCGGAGGTTTTATCATTGTAGATAATGTTTTGTGGGACGGAAAGGTTATTGATGAAAATGAAACGGATAAAAAAACAAAGTCCTTAAAATTATTTAACAATTTTGTTCATCAAGATGCTAGGGTTGATAACCTACTGCTTCCCATTCGAGATGGTTTAATGATCCTAAGAAAAAAATGAGAATTAATTTCTTCATAATATGCATCCTGCATACGTTCATCCTTCTGGCCAATGGTACACCTGTGGTTCCCAAAGAAGTTGAATTTGGTAACATGAAACTTGTTTTGTCTAGAAGTGTCATGGCTGAAATTCAGAAGCAAGTCAATTCGCTCACTAGCAGTCCCAAGTATTATCAAATGAAGGTAGACCGCATGCTCCTCTATTTCCCTATTATAGAACGTGTTTTCAAGGAAGAAGGGGTTCCCGATGATTTCAAATACCTTGCCATTCAGGAAAGTGGATTGGTCTCCGATGCCGTCTCCTCGGCTGATGCCGTTGGTTTTTGGCAATTCAAAGATTTCACTGCCCGTGAAGTGGGCTTGCGCGTGGACAAACAGATAGACGAAAGAAAAAATATCGTTGCTTCATCTCGTGGAGCCGCAACGTATCTAAAAAGAAACAATTTCTTAGTGAACAATTGGATTTATGCCATGTCTGCCTATCAAGCTGGGATGGGTGGCGCTAGGAAATATATGAATAAATCAAAATATGGTGCTAGAAAATTAGAAATTAATGCTTCTACCCATTGGTATGTCAAGAAATTCATCGCTCATAAAATCGCCTTTCAAGATCGAGTCAATGACAAGCATTCTCAAAACTTATCTCTGATTGAATTCAATAAGGGAGCGAACAAAAATTTGAGTCGTATCGCCAAGGAATTTAAACTTGATGTGAATTTGGTCAAAACATACAATAAATGGATCCGCTCTGGAGAAATTCCTGAAGACAAAACTTATGTCGTATTGATTCCTACTCATCAAAAAGTCAAAAATAAATCATTGTCCGAAGTCGTAGCGGAAATTGAACCCAAACCCCGTGTAGAAAGGGCACAGATTAAAGAAAAAATATTTCCTTCTGAAATGGTACCTGGACTCTTAGATGTAAATTCAAAGAAATTAAAATTTAATGACTTGGCCGCCATTTTATCAGGTAAATCTAATAACATTAACTCCCTTGCCGCTGAAGCAGGGATTTCAATCAAACTATTAGTCAAATACAATGATCTCAAGCCTCAGGATAAGATAAAAGTCAATACCATTTACTATCTCGAATCCAAAAAATCGAAATCTAAAATTGGTTTTCATGTAGTACAAAAATCCGAAACGCTTTGGTCCATTTCACAGAAATATGCCCTCCGACTCAACAAATTAATGACCATGAATCGTATGACAGTAAACGAAAAAATCAAAATTGATAGGATTTTATGGCTCAATGCAAAAAGACCTAAGAGTACACCTATCCAATACCATAAAACAGCACAAAAAGATAGAATAGATGATAAAAAAGAAATAAATGTAGGGACTACTGACATCGCAGTGCAACCAGAAAAGTCAGAAGAACTCGCTCAAACCCGTACAAACGCGAAGAAAAAAATATCAACAGCTAAAAATATTCATATCGTGGTAGAAGGAGAATCGCTCTGGTCTATCGCCCAAAAATATAATGTGTCAGTCAAAGACTTACGAACCTTTAATGAAATTAATGAAAATGATGCCTTGAACGTAAACCAAGAATTATATATATTTTCGACCCATAAAGGGCTTCCTAAATCAAGCAAATCCAAAATCTACATAGTAAAGGCAGGTGACTCTTTTTATAGTATTGCCACTAAACATAACATGAAAGTCAAGGAGTTAATGCGACTCAACAGACGCACCAATGACGTGGTATTGATTGGAGACAAACTCAAGGTTCCCAGCAACTAATACTCAAAATCCAATCCTAATTTATCTTTTAATTTTTGAAGTAAGGGCTGCTCTTTTACCATAAATTCGTATTTGTCCTTGCTGGTATAAAGTTTGTCTTTTTTAGGGTCCTCTTTAACTTCTTTTTGAAGCGTCAACTGGTCATTGGACAAGGCTTCCCTTAAAAAATTAACCAATTCTATTTCAATCCGATCCAATATAGCAATCTCTAAAGAGCTATTGAGTACAATAAGGGCATTCATGTCTTTTTTAGTTATTTGACGTGTCAAGATGAGCTGCTCCATTTCACTTACCACTTTTTTCTTACGTAATTCAATGAAATCCTTCCAGGCCGCTTGAAGTTGCGTTTCTGTAAATGCTTCATTTTTCAATATTTTTTCCTTGACCTCTTTGAGCGGTTGGTCTTTCTTTTTCTTAAAAATTGAAGGCGTTTCTTTTTGACTTGGAGATAAGATCTCAGGCTTTAAATCCGAGGGGCGGGCAGGCACTTGCTTTGAGATTACTAGCTCAGTATCCTTCTCCTCATTTATCTTATTTACCTCTTTCAGCGGCTCGGGTTTCTTTTCACTGGAAATTGATAGGGTTTCTTTTTGACTTGGAGATGAGAGCTCAGGCTTTAAATCCGAGGAACGCGCAGGCGCTTCGTTTTCCGTTGCTTGGTCAGCATTCTTTTCTGCCTTTTCATCTTCTACCTCTTTCGCGTCGATTTTCTCGCGAGAAGTAGGCAGTTCATCTAGGTCAATGCTTTTTTTTTTACTACCTCTTCAGGCGCTGAAAGTTTAAAGGCTCGATCAAGCTGAGACAGCTTCATCAGGCAAAGTTCTATATGAAGCCTTTGATTCTTACTCTGCTTATAACTGAGGTCACATTGGTTAATCATATTTAAGCCTGAAAGCAAAAATGAAGTAGAGGACCGCTCAGCTTGATCCATAAACTTATTCTTGACATTCTCCGAAACTTCTAACAAGGCTAAGGTTGCTGGATTTTGGCACACCAATACATTTCTAAAATGTTGGGCCAAGCCGATCAGAAAATTATGCGCATCAAATCCTTTTTTCAGTATTTCATCAAACAGCACCAACGTTGCAGATAGATCTTGTTCCATAAAAAAATCCAGCAACTTAAAATAATAATCGTGATCAAGGATATGCAGATGGGTGATCGTATTTTCATAAGTGATTTTTTTGTCTGAAGAAAAGGTTACAATCAAATCAAACATAGACAAGGCATCTCGTAAAGCCCCATCTGACTTCTGAGCAATTAAGTGCAAGGCATCATCATCATAACTGATACCTTCTTCCTTTGCTATTTTTTTCAATTGACCTACGATCTCTTCGATTTCAATTCGATTGAAATCATAAATCTGGCATCTTGACAGTATGGTGGGAATGACTTTGTGCTTTTCTGTAGTCGCCAAAATGAAGATCGCGTATGAGGGAGGTTCTTCGAGTGTTTTTAAAAAGGCATTAAACGCCTGATTGGACAACATGTGGACCTCATCAATGATGTAAACTTTGTATTTACCTTCCTGAGGTGGATATCGAACTTGATCAATAAGATTTCGAATATCCTCAACTGAATTATTGGATGCGGCATCTAATTCATAAATATTTAAATTGGCCGTGTTTGCATCTCCATTTTTAGCTTCAAACCCATTGATCATTCGGGATAAAATACGGGCACAAGTAGTTTTTCCAACCCCTCGAGGTCCACAAAACAATAGGGCTTGTGCCAATTGATTTTGATCAATTGCGTTTTTTAAAGTCGTGGTAATATGACCTTGACCTACTACTTCTCCAAACCCTAAAGGCCTGTATTTCCTTGCCGATACAACAAAACTCTCCATCTATCGTGCTATATTATGGAATATTGGTCGTATTCAAAGGCGAATTAGATAATAATTTACGAATTTGTATTAGATATTTTAAAGCCCTTTTTTTGTAGCAACGAAATCTTAAAAAAAATGAGCTCAGTGGTCATCAGTGGTATTCAGCAAATAGGCATCGGAGTAACCGATGTGAAGAAATCATGGAAATGGTACCGTAAATATTTTGGTATGGATATTCGTGTGTTTGAAGATGCGGCTGTCGCACATTATATGCTGCCCTACACTGGGGGTGAACCTCGCGAGAGGTACGCCGCATTGGCACTAAACCTTCAAGGCGGTGGTGGCTTTGAGATATGGCAATATACCCAACGGATTCCTCAACCACCCAAGCAACGAATACAATTAGGAGATCTTGGTATTTTTTGTGCCAAAATCCGTACTCGAAATATCCAAAAAACTTACCAATATTTTAAATCAGAAGGTTTGGATTTAATCGGTGAGTTAATGATTGATCCTAGAGGGGTTTGGCATTTTTATCTGCGCGATCCAAATGGGAATATTTTTGATATCATAGAGCAAGAGGCGCCATGGTTCAAAGACGAACTTAAACTTACCGGAGCAACTTATGGCGTGACCATTGGCTGTTCAAACTTAAAAAAGTCTATCTCTTTTTACCAAGATATTTTAGGCTACGATCAGGTGCTTTATGAAGGTGAAGATGTGTATGCGGATCTTCAAGGACTGCCCCTAAAAGAAGGGAAATACAAACGGGCCATTCTCACACATTCTCGTGTAAGAGCAGGTGCCTTTTCAGAAATGTTCGGACCCAGTGAAATAGAATTGTTTGAGTCCCAAAATGAGGAAAAAATCAGAATTTTCCAAGATAGATTTTGGGGTGATTTAGGATTCATCCACTTGTGTTTTGATGTCACAGGCATGGATGCTTTAAGAAAGCAGTGCGAAGACAAAGGATGTGCTTTTACGGTTGACAGCAGCGCCGCTCAAGATGGCGCCTCTTTTGATATGGGTGAGGCCGCCGGTTTCTTTTCCTACATTGAAGATCCAGATGGGGCCCTCATCGAATTTGTCGAAACCCATAAAGTACCCATTGTCAAAAAACTAGGATGGAACTTGAATTTAAAAGCGAGGACGGCTAGCAAACCCTTACCTAAATGGATGCTTAAAGCCTTTGCTTTCAATCGTGTCAAAGATTAATCAAACCTATTGAGCACATTGAAAATAACTTTCATTCAAACCGGCGGGACCATTGATAAAGATTATCCCAAGACAAGAAACGGTTGGGCCTTTGAAATAGGTGAGCCTGCCATCCTACGCCTTTTGGAAAAACTGAATCCTTCCTTTGAATATGAAATCATTACGGCTTTCAGAAAAGACAGTTTAGAAATTAATCTAGCAGATAGAAATCAGTTAGCCGCATTGATCCAAAATCATGCATCCTCCATTTTCATCATCACACATGGCACTGATACTTTAATTGAAACCGGCCAATTTCTAGAAAAAAAAGTAAACGAAAAATTGGTCATCCTTACCGGTGCCCTTCGGCCCGAAAGATTCACCAATAGTGATGCTTCTTTAAATATTGGGACGGCCATCGGAGCGGCATGTACCCTTAAAAAAGGAATCTATATCGCCATGAACGGAACGATCCAGGCGGCTGATTTAGCCAAGAGAGATGAGAAAACAGATCGCTTTTATTAAAAAAAAATTGATTTTAAGTAAAAGAAATGATCCCATGTATTGCATCAGCATCCTAGGTTGCGGTTGGTTAGGTTTACCCTTGGCCAGACAATTGGTCCAACAGGGGCATCAGATCAAAGGGTCGACCACTTCCCAAGAGAAAATGAGAGTTATGAAGAGCATAGGGGTCATTCCCTACCTCATCAAACTGACTGAAGAGGAGCCTCAATGGGTTGACTTTTTAAAAACGGATGTGCTGGTGATTACGATTCCTTTAAAAGAAATAAAGCCTTTCGAATATTTGATCAAAAACCTTCCATCCACAGTTAAAGTAATTTATACCAGTTCTACGGCCGTATACTTACCTAGCACGGCGCCTATCAATGAAAAAGATGCCTTAGATACACAGCATCCTCTTTTAGCCATTGAACAAGTCATTCAGAATTCTGAAAATCCAAGTACTATCATCAGACTTGCGGGTCTGTTTGACCAGCGCAGGCACCCAGGACGTTGGTTTGCGAATAAAGTCCTCATCCATCCAGACGGTCCCGTGAACCTCATTCACCTTGATGACTGCCTGGGTATTATAGATAAAATCATCACCTATCAAGTATGGAACCAAATTTTTAATGCCTGCGCCAATGAGCACCCCTCACGAAAAGATTTTTATACGCGCGCCTCAAGAGCGCTAGGCAGTCCTCCACCTCAAATAAATGCACAGAAAACTTCTATTAAGATCATTGACAATCAGTGGCTTAAAAAGAAATTAGATTTTTCATTCCGTGTTTCCTTAAATGATTTTGAAAAGTATGTTTGAAGTGATCTGAGTTTAAATCAATGATTTTTTTTTCTATCTTTTCAGCCCCAAGGTTCTGATAAAAAAGGCGTTAAGAAACCCCACAGATAACAAGTTAGGCAAAGTATAATTGAAGAAGTGATATTTTGTGATGATGTAATTGCTCTTTGGTGTCGCACTTTCGAATATTTTTATGATCCGCTCAGACAAGACTTCAGGGGTCATTGCTTTATTAATGGTCTTCAGTACAAACTTATTTAGAAATGCATTCATTGCCTTTTCATAGGGCGTATCACTAAACTCCTCGGTGGCTTTCAATATCGTCTTATCAAAAATAGGGGTCTTTATAGGACCAGGACCCACTACAATAAGCTTGATTCCATAAATATTCAATTCGGTTCTAAGACTTTGAGACAATCCCTCCAAAGCAAATTTAGATCCGCAATAAGCACCAATAAAAGGCATGGCAATTTTACCATTAATAGAACTGATCATTACTATTCTACCAGGCGTGCCTTGCCTCTGATTGTTTGTTCCTAGAAGACCTGAAAACACCTGAGATACCTTTATCAGACCAATGACATTTACTTCGAATTGATATCTTAAATCATTCACAGAAAGATGTAATAGCGGACCTGCCACGGCCAATCCAGCATTATTGAAAAGTCCCGTCAAGGTGGCCCCCTTCAATCTCTTTTCTACCACTAAAGCCGCCTTTTCAATGGCCGCATGATCTGTAATATCAAAATATAGCGGTATGAAAGTAGCCCCAAATTTATCAGAAAGTCGTTGACCATCTTCGGACTTCCTGACACTTCCAAACACTAAATAGCCTTTGGAAATCAAATCGGCACAAAGCTGATATCCGATCCCAGTCGATACTCCCGTAATTACTACACTTTTATTCATAAGTTAAAAAAACAGATCTAATTTCATCGTTAATTCGTCTGGGCTTGAAAGACTGCGCATCTACCAGACACCACTGGCTATTGGCTTCCGCCATGAGGAGTTCACTATCGTCATATATCCAAACCATCCGCCCCCACAATGCGCCTTGGGCATTATCAAAAACCTGTGTTTTTATCCATACTTTTTGATGGATTTTTAATGGCTTTTTATAAGTTATATTGTGATTTACCACCACCCACTTGTATTGATCTATAATTGCCTGAGAGGCACGAATCTGCCAATGTTCTTTGGCAATGTCTTGTACCCAACTTAGGTAGACTATATTGTTTACATGATCCAGTTCATCTATATCTGCCGCTTTAACAAAAATAGTTTTTTGATGTGTCGATACTTTATCCATTAATAAACTACTAAATCTTTAACCTCCTTTTTGTACCATAAAAGCGTTTCGAAATTTCCAGGAAACCAAGCACCTTTTCTTTTTTGCCATCCCATCCATTCACTTTTTACACCCCCCAAGGGAAGCATTTTCACCCACATTTTCCAAGCTCTTGGAAAATAGTTCTCATCCAATAGCCAAAGATAAGTATCTCCAGGCGTTGAACCTCCTTGCGTATAGGTAACCAATAACCCATGACCCTTGGGCACCTTGACGCTACTTAGCGAGACACCGGGATCATTTAATTTATAGGGAGCCACCAGCCAAAAAGAATCATTATTAAAATACCGAATGGCCCGACTGACTGCTTTTTTCTTTTGATTACCTAACAAAATTATACCCCCTTGATAAGCCATTCCCACTAGGGTTTGGGTCGATACCTTTACTTCAAAATCAGCCCAAATGACTTTTACCGAATCCTCTTTTTTGTTCCAATCAAAGTGATGGGATCCGTATTGCCAAGAAATAAAATTAATACGGTCATATGCTGATTTATGCAGCGCTTCTGACATTTTCTCAGCCAACCAAAGACCCTCCTGAACCCCTTGTGGTTCAGGCAGTCTTTCATCAAAAAAAACGATCAATAACCCAATAGATGACAGCATACCTACTAGGAAAATTAATAAAAATAAAAGGGTCCTTTTCAATTAATATTTGAGGTTAAGGTAATTGTTGTATGGAAAGCAATGAAATTAGTTTGTCATGGTTCGGTGACCTTGTCAGAAGATTAAGTCTCCTAAATTTCATATCCCTAATATTACTTGTTCTTATTTACAATAACGTTAAAAATTATGAAAAATGGGTAATGATTTACCTCTTTGCTTTACGTTGGATTTTCTCATAGGGGAGATCTTTTTAAAATCGTTCTCTCATGAAGTCACTCAAAATGATTCAGTCTATTCATTAAAACCCTTTCAAATATCCCCTTTGATGACCCTTTGAAATTATTTTTAACAGGAATACGGCTAGGTCTAATAAACTCAATTACGATCTGACTGGATACCCAAAAAATGAATGGCTGTTTCGAGTGCATTCAATCAGTTATGAAGTCACTGCCGACTTTTATGTTTTTTGAATCTCTAACTTCGAAATAATTGATTTCAAATCAATTATTGAGTTTGAATTAGCCTTTATTTTCTTATATTTATGATTTGAAAGCATCTTTCTTTCAATATCGCAAGCATTAAATATTTACTTGAGTAACTACAAATGACAACAGACATCAATCTTAGTAGGACGGGTCGCAATAGCCTTATTCTTTTACGCCTCTTTATAGGATGGCATTTTTTATATGAAGGTGTATTGAAACTGTATAATCCTGCATGGACCTCCAAAGCTTACCTGTCCAGTGCCGAACTATTAAGTCCCTTCTTTCAATGGCTCGCCAGTGACGGGATGATTCATTTAGTAGATAATCTTAATATTTTTGGCCTGATGGTGGTGGGCCTTTCCTTACTCCTGGGCTATTTTGAGAGGGTGGGTTCCATTTTCGGTATTTGCTTACTCCTCATGTACTATTTGGCACATCCAGCTTTACCGGGTGCTTCTCAAGCCGGTACAGAAGGTTCCTATTGGATCATCAATAAAAATCTCATCGAAGCAGCGGCCCTTTATGTCCTTTATCAATTACCTACGGGTGCTTATTTTGGACTTCATTCATTGAAAAAAAATCTTTTAACTCCCCAAACTAAATAGTCATGTCAGAAGATAAAAAGAGTCGTTGGTCAAGAAGGGACCTACTGAAAGGAATAGCCAGTGTACCTATCGTAGGGAGTGTTTGGTGGGCAGGTGCTAGTAAAGGTGTGAATAATACACAAGCCAGAGATTCTATTTTAAAAACATTAAACATCAATGCCTCCCCACCACCACCCTCGGGACCCATGGTCGGAGATCCCATTCGAATTGGAATCATTGGTTTTGGTATCAGGGGTCCTCAATTGTGCAGAGCACTTGGTTTTGGTCAAAAAAGTTGGCTAGAAAGCATGGCAGAAGCCGCCAAAAAAAACCCTAAGGATACCCGATTATCTTCTTTTTTAGCTCAGGAACATCTTAACATTCATATCACAGCTGTCTGTGATCTTTTCGATGTTCGCGCACAAGACGCGATAGACTCTTTCAGTACAGATGACGTAAAGGTTCAAAGGTTCCGTACGCATCAAGAGTTGGTCGAAAGCAACGTGGTTGACGCCGTTGTCATCGCCACGCCAGACCATTGGCATGCACCCATTGCCATTGCGGCCCTTCAAGCAGGAAAGCATGTCTATGTAGAGAAGCCGATGACACATAACATTAAAGAGACTTATGCGTTAAAAGATGCCGTTGAAGCTTCAAATGTGGTCTTTCAAGTAGGACATCAACACAGACAAACACAGAGTTTCTTAACCGCCCAAGACGTAGTCAAAAAAAATATCCTTGGCCATGTTTCTCTGATTCAAGCTAATACCAATCGAAATGATGACAACGGGGCATGGCAATACCCCATTCACGAAAAAGCCAATCCCAATACGATCGATTGGAAACAATTTATTGGAAATGCGCCCATGGTTCCTTTCAACTCAGAACATTTTTTTCGTTGGAGAAAATGGTGGGCTTATGGATCCGGCTTATCCGGAGACCTCATGTCACATGACTATGACCGGGTGAACTGCATCTTGAAAATGGGCATTCCTAACTCTGTAGTCGCTTCGGGTGGTATTTATACTCATAAAGATGGCAGAAACGTTCCTGATGTTATGCAAGTAAACATGGAATTTCCTGATTTCTCAACCGGTTCCAGTCAATTAGAGGGGAAAGAAAAAGGTATGACCATGGTCTACAGTGCCACTTTAGGTAATCAATATGGTAGAACGACTGCCTTTATGGGTCATGATGCCACGATGGAAGTCGGTAATAGTTTGACGATTTATGCTGATGGTAACTCCACTAAATTTAAAGAAAAACTGGTATCAGAAGAAATGGACCCCAACGTCCCTATATATCAATATGATCCCGCCTCAGGAAGTGTGGATGGCGTCACTTCTGCTACGGCTAAATATTTTGCTGACAAAGGCCTGCTTTGGACCTATAGAGATGGTAAGCGCGTAGACTCAACCCATCTACACGTACGAGAATGGCTCAGCTGTATTCGAAACGGAGGCACTCCAAGTTGTAACATTAAAGAAGGATTTGAGGAAGCCATGACCTCGCACATGGGCGGTCTATCCTACAAACTCGGTCGCAGAATAGATTGGGATCAAGCCAAGCAAGAAATCGTACCCGTAAAAGGATATGATTTAGATGAAGCCTTACTTGAGGATAAAGAAAAAATTGTTTGACATAAGCCGGCACACTAAAACGAGCAAAAACTATTTAAGCATCCGGTCAAAAAAATCGGCCGTCGCTTTATAGGCATTTACCCAGTTCCGATGTAATAAAAATCCATGAACTTCATCGGGGAAAACCAATTGCTCATAGTAGACACCCTCCTTACGCAAGGCATTGATCTTATCAATTGATTCGCTGAACGGTACGTTTCGGTCATCATCTCCATGAATGAGTAATACGGGAGAACGCCAAGTGTCCATATAGGCAATTGGACTTGAATCGTAAGCCAGTTTCGCAAAATCGGAGTGCTCAAGAGGATTATAACTGGGCATGAAATTATTAATGATTACATTCCAATCCATTACACCATGAATATCAACTCCTGCAGCAAACATATCGGAAGCTCTAGCTAATCCCATAGCCGTAAGGTATCCGCCATAAGAACCTCCCCATAAGCCTATTTTAGTTGCGGCTACATTCGGATGGTTTTGTAAAAAAAGACCCGCGCCAAGCACATCATTAAATTCGCTATTTCCTCCTGCCCCATAGTTCAGAGCTTCTCGAAATTTCAAGCCATAACCCGTACCACTTCGATAATTGACCGACAACACAATATATCCCTGCGAAGCCAGATATTGATTCATCGCATAGGCATAATGATAATAATCTCGGTGATGAAAGCCCAATAGCATTTGGCGTCTTGATCCTCCATGGAAAAACAACAAGGCTCGGTTTCTTTGATCTGGTTTTAATCCTTTTGGCAAGAACAACTGCCCATGAATTTTCATTCCGTCTGCCGCTGAAAACACCACCGCCTCAGGTAACGTCAGATACGCGCTAGGATAGTCTTCAGATGAGAATATAGCACTCCCTTTCCCGTTCTCTAAACGCTTCACAGACGCTGGTTCAAGGCCGGAAGAACCCAGGGCAAACCTATTTCCTAACCCATCAATCACAGGTGACCATTCAATCCCCTTACCCTTGGTGATTTGTGTTGTTTTTGATTCCTTCCACTGTCCTATATGCTGCCGATTGATATCTCCTTGATTACTGGAGAATAAAAGCGAGGACCGATCCGGCGATTGACTCACATACTGTATTTCAAAATTTCCAGGTGTTAACAACTTAGCCTTTCCTCCTGTAGATGAGATGGCATATAAATGTCGCCAACCCTCTTTTTCCCATGGAAATATAAGTTGATTATTTGCCATCCAAAATAACTGTTGAGTGCTCGAAAACCCATAAAAAGCACTTCCTTGACCGTCCTGTGCTTGCCAGAGTGTACTACTTTTGCCCCCTTCAATATCTATGAGTCTGATCGAAAATGGCTGGGCCTCTAATCGAGAAACGAACATTAAACGCGGATCATAGGGCGTACGCAATACGGCAACTTGATGGCTTTCGGGAGACCAAACCGGATCATGATCTACATCTACCGTTGGGTCGGGATAGCTAACGGTCTTTTTTTTAAAATCATAAATACCCAGAAAGGCATGATTCCCTCTATGACTTATAAAAGCCAACTTTTCTTGGTCAGGGGAAAGTCGTAGGGATCTAATTTGGCCTCTAGTGGTAAAGAGTTTATGAGTCAATGTATCCGTTAGGTCATAGGAATACACTTGACCTTCATTGATGAAATACATGACCTCTCCACTAAGAAGGGGTGCGGTACCCTGAACTAATTTTATAGACCTTTTTTCACTAAATAAATAAATAGCTTGGTCTGTACGTTGAACGGCTAAAGAAGGATTTGGAAATGCCCCTTCCCTGTTAGGAGCACTTCCCCTGACATAAATAAGATCGGTTCCATAAAACAAAAGCTGACTGATCTCCATCCCATCATCTAAGCTATACTGTGTTTCTTTAACCGGTTGGTATTTTGGAGCTTGGGCCGTATAAACATTTCGAATCCCTTTTTCATTGACTACCCATGCAATCTTGCCCATGTGGTCGGCCGCCTTAAGATGGGATGGGAATGAATAAGATAAAAAATCATCTAAGCCCTTTTGGGCACAAATTAAAAAACTAAAGCAAATAAATATTAGATTTAGTAGCGCTTTCATAGTGCCTTTCTTTGGTTCTATTTAAATTTAATCAAATCAAATAAGAATTCGCCCATCAAATTACAAATATGCCTTCATCACATTCCAAGAAAATAAAGCCATTACCTAAACATTAATTCATCTTGCTTCAAATCATCGTCCATTACGCATTGCACATTTTAGCCCCAGGCCTGATTGCATGGTTTTTTTTTGGGATACGTTGGCCCAAAGTTTGGTTCATACTTTTACTGACTATGGCCGTTGATTTAGATCATTTACTGATGTATCCTGATGTATTTGTAAGCGATCGCTGCAGCGTGGGATTTCATCTCCTACATAGCTACTGGGCCCTCTTGATCTATCTATCATCCCTTTTTTGGCGGAAAACTAGGATCATAGGACTGGGCTTAATTTTTCATATGATAACAGACTGGCTAGATTGTTTCTGGATGATGTATTAAGTCAATGAATTGAAAAAAAATGATAAGTCCCCTGCTTCAAAATCAGCCAAGAAATAAAAAAATTATATTATAATAATGAATTATAGTAAATTTTAAAAAATTTCGCCAAAATGAAACCTAAAAATTGCTTATATTGTTAATTAATTCGATAATCCCAACCAAAGAAAAGCCTTGTCAAAACGTGACATTTAATCCTTTGCCTTACGCATATAAGGGTAAGGTTATCCAAATAACGAGGTGACATGTGATGATATATAAATCATCTCTGAAAAGTAATAATGACTATAGAGCTCTCCGAAAATCTATAATAGAGTAGGATTAATTTTTTATCAAAAGTTTTAAAATGGACTATAAAAAACCAAAATTTAAAGAAAAATACGAAAATTTCATTGGTGGGAAATTCGTACCTCCCGTTGGTAATGAATATTTTGAAAATAATTCACCTATAGACAATACACTGATTGCAAAATATCCAAGATCTCAAAAAGAAGATATAGATAATGCAGTGATTGCGGCCAATAAGGCCAAAGAAGCGTGGGGCAATACCTCAGCAGCCGAGCGTGCGGGCTTACTTAATAAAGTGGCTGATATCATTGAAGCCAACTTAGAAGAATTCGCTTTGGTAGAAACCTGTGACAACGGTAAGCCCATTAGAGAATCCTTAAATGCAGACATTCCTTTGAGTGTTGATCATTGGCGCTATTTTGCATCAGCCATAAGAGCTGAAGAAAGTACCATGTCCGAACTTGACATCCATACCGTTTCTTTAAACCTCAAAGAACCCCTTGGTGTTATCGGACAAATCATCCCTTGGAATTTTCCATTGCTCATGTTGTCTTGGAAACTGCCTCCAGCATTAGCGACTGGCAACTGTGTCATCTTAAAACCAGCAGAACAAACACCCTCTACAGCTACGCTACTCATGGAGAAAATAGCCGATGTCTTCCCTCCAGGTGTAGTTAATATCTTGCATGGTTTTGGGCCTGAGGCAGGCAAACCATTGGCTTCGCATTCGGGTATTGACAAAGTCGCTTTCACGGGAGAAACTACTACAGGTCAATTGATTATGCAATATGCTTCTAAAAACCTAAATCCTGTAACTATGGAATTGGGTGGAAAATCACCTAATATCTTCTTTAATTCCGTCATGGATGCCGATGATGCTTTTTTAGACAAAGCCATCGAAGGAGCGGTGCTCTTCGCCTTTAATCAAGGAGAAGTATGTACGTGTCCCTCTAGATTGTTGGTACAAGAGGATATTTATGATGCCTTTATGGCAAGAGTTATCGAACGTACGGAAGCCATCATCCAAGACAATCCTTATGATGTCAATACCATGGTCGGTGCCCAAGCCTCCAATGATCAATATGAAAAAATACTTTCCTATCTCCATATCGGCAAAGAGGAAGGCGCTAAAGTCCTTACCGGTGGTGCCGCTTGTCATTTAGATGGGGATTTGGCCAATGGCTTCTACATACAGCCTACCATTTTGGAAGGGCACAATAAAATGCGCGTTTTTCAAGAGGAAATTTTTGGCCCTGTAGTGGCGGTAACCAAATTCAAAGACGAAGCAGAGGCCTTGGAAATTGCCAATGATACCCTTTATGGTTTAGGTGCCGGTGTTTGGTCCAGAGATGCGCATCAACTGTATCAAATCCCGCGAGCGATCAAAGCAGGTCGTGTTTGGGTTAATTGTTATCATGCCTATCCTGCACATGCCCCATTTGGTGGCTATAAAAAATCAGGATTTGGTCGAGAAACACACTTGATGATGATGAATCATTATCGTCAAACCAAGAATATGCTGATCTCCTATGACAAAAATAAATTAGGATTCTTTTAATCGTTTAATCCAACAATACGCAAGGTGGTCTTCTCGGAAACTGCCTTGCTTTTTAAACTTAAAAACATGAGTTATACACGCGTAGCGATTACAGAAGCAGCCACTTCTATCTTAGATAAGCTCAAAGCCAAGCACGGAGACTTAATTTTTCATCAAAGTGGTGGCTGTTGTGACGGTTCATCACCTATGGTGTTTGAAGAAGGAGAGATGTATTTGGATGAAAGCGACATCCTATTGGGTCAGCTAGATGGCATCAATTATTATATGAATCAAGATCAATTTAGCTACTGGAAACATACCCATCTCACCGTTGATGTGACTGAAGGGAGAGGCGCTAGCTTTTCTCTTGAAATCCCCATGGGCGTCCGCTTCATCATTCGTTCAAGACTATTGACACCGGAAGAAAATACAGAATTAAATAATTGAAGGTCTCGGTGGGTTTCTTCACTTTGTCAATTACCCTTTCGCCTATTCAACATGGAGCATCTATCTCTTGATTGATACTAGGATGAGCAAACGGTGGAGCTATTTGATGTGAAAGATACTGGTTACCGCAGCAGTAATGAATTCAACTCCTATGGCTATAACGATAAAGCCTATAATTCTTGACAAGGCATTGATACCTGAGGCACCCATTGCCTTGACAATGACAAAAGAACTTCTGAGTATCATAAAAACGAAAAAAGTTGAAATAACTATTGCCCCCAAGATGATCATGACGTTGACTAATCCAGTATGCTCTTGATTAAAGGTTATCAGCAATGATATAGTCCCGGGCCCCGCAATCATAGGAAGCGCCAAAGGCGTTAATGAAATATCTGAACGGGTGTTGATGTCTTCTTGTACTGAATCTTTACTCATTCCTTTAGATTTGGCAAAGGCTCCTGTCAACAACGAAAAACCGGAAAAAGTAATGATTAATCCCCCTGCAATTTTTAATGAATTTAAGGTAATTCCAAAAAATATTAAAATAAATTTACCTGCAAAAAATGAAATTAGCAAGATAACAAGAACATTGAAAGACGCCCATAAGGCAATCTTATTTCTTTCGGGCGTCGTGTGCTCTTGAGTTAATCCCACAAAAATAGGCACCGTTCCCAAAGGATTCATTACTGAAATCAACGCCCCACAAATGACTAAAAATAAATCCATTTTAATACCCAATTATTTTTTTCATGCAAAGCTGCTAAAAGTATAGTACAAAACTAATCTTTAAAAAAAATATTATTTCTCAAATTTCTACCATTCATAAAATAATTTTTTTTTACTACATTTCGAATTTTGCAGAGTTCATCAGCTAATCTACTTTCCAACAAACCCTCACCTTTAACATTTAATTAGTGATTATCTATTCCAAATGAATAATAAATATACTCTGATATTTCCCGATAAATTTTTACTAATTAATCTTAGAAATTAAACTAAAAACCCAGCTTTTCCTTTACAACGATGATGATCATTTGTAGTCTCAAGAATTAAGGGCTCCGTTATCCAATATTTTACAACCTTCTTTGATTTCAATAAAATATGATTCGGCATCAGTACCCATCTTTTTTTTATAACTACTAAGTATGGAGTTGACTACTTCCTCACTATTTGATTCCGCTACGATATTTAAGGTGCAGCCACCAAAACCTCCTCCCATCATTCGGGCGCCAATAATGTGGTCGCTTTTTCTTGTGGCGTCTACCAAAAAATTCAATTCTTCACAGCTTACCTCATAATCCTGGGCCAAGCCCTGATGAGATTGATACATCAATGCTCCAAATAATTGGAGGTCATTCGCATTCAATGCTTGGCAAGCCTCATTCACTCTTCTATTTTCTTTGATTACATAGTCGCATCTCTTAAAAGCAATTGGATCCAAGTCTTTTCCGAAATTTGTAAGATGATCTTGCGTCACATCCCTCAAAGTGACAAGGGCAGGATCATATTTTTTGAGTACTGAAAGCGCCCTTTCACACTCCTCCCTTCTTTTATTATACTCCGTTGAGGTGAGCTCGTGTTTGACTTTCGAATCGATTAAAACAAGCTGATAATCACCTAATATGATTTTTTGATATTGATACTGAAGCGTCCTGCAATCAAGTTTTAGCGCATGGCCCTCCATACCAAACATACAGGCATACTGATCCATAATTCCACATTTGACACCTACAAAATGATGCTCGGTAAGTTGCGCGATTTCGGCAATTTCTTGCTTGCTCAAATCCAATTGATAGGCCTCATTTAAGGCCATACCAAAACCACAAGCCAGCGCCGCAGAAGAAGACATCCCAGCACCTATGGGGATGTCGGACTCGAACACCAGATTGAACCCTTGCTTTACCTTACCGCTACTTTTCATATAATGCATTACGCCCAAAAAATAGTTTTGCCAATTTTTAGCCGAAGGTTTTAGTTCATCTTGAAAATCAAAAATCAAATGATCTCCAATATCTTTGGCTTCCATCTGACAAAGATTATCCTCCCTTAATTGAATTAAAAAATAGGCGGCTTTATCGATGGCTGCAGGTAGGACAAATCCATAGTTATAATCAGTATGTTCACCAATGAGGTTAATTCTGGCTGGAGCATTGACCCAAATAGGTTTATGCTTTGATCCATTTTCCCATCCACTAAGTTCTTTTTCAAACCGCATTAATTGTTCCTTTTTTTAACTTTCAAAATTTTAGACGGTTGCATGAATATGTGACCTATAACGTAGGTGTCCATAGCCTTACTACTAGATTATTTCTTTTTAATTATGGCTCCCTGATCAAAAGTTCTACATTGAGATGATAAGGAAAATTCATAAAAAGATAACACTTCGGAACTGAAAATCTACAATAAAACAACTCCTTACTAAAATATATTGACCCTGTCGCGACAATGTTTTGTTCAAATTCTTTTAGTTTTGAATGAATATTCTTATATTTTTATCCCTTTTTTCTCCATCTATGCTCAAGATATAAATACCCTCGGAAATACGGTCCAACCCAATTTTCACTCTATGATTCAGAACTTGTTCAGCTTTTCTTAAAACCACTCTCCCATTCATATCCATTAAGGTAAAGGATATGTTTTCCTCTGTGAACGATCGTTCAAATGCAATGGTCAGATCCCTTGCTCGAACTGGGTTTGGATAAACTTTAAAGTTGTCTAACTTTTGCTGTTGAGTAACCTCTGTCAAAACAGATCCTTCAAAATAGGTTTTCGCTTTATTAAATGCAGAAATGCCGATTTTCTCACCAATCAACCGACCCGGTAAATCATCAACGGGTGGATGGATACCTCCCAAAATTCGTGAAAGACTGGTTTGATCCGACGCATCCCGATAAGTGGCCCACTGCAATGTGATATCAACACTTGGGCCTTCTTCAAAACGCAAAAAATCATTCTTTTTTGCCACGAACTCTCCCATGCCTCCCGGGAAAAATGCATCTCCAGTCAATGCCGTCATCACATCCGCCGCAGTTCGTGAAAAAGTAGAATGACCTGAAACATATCCAGCAAATGGAGGGGTCACAAAGGATGGCCTTTGATAAGGCCACCAATTTTCCGCTAGAATCCAATCTACCCCAGCCACATTGATTTCAGGATCCTGTATAAACCCTGGACCTCTCCAAGTATATAGTTTGATTTTTCCAACATGCTCACTTTCATTACCAGCAAGGAGATCTCCCGCTTCCACCAATTCAATAAACCCTTCCTGCAATGGAATCCCGTCTGCCGCATAACTTAATAACTCAGGGTTCGATGATTGCCCCTGATCTGCCATATAACGAATGGCAGAAATCGGTCGAATATAATCGTACCACCCTTTGATACTCCATGCGGCAATGGCCGCATCGTGAACGGCACCTCCCAGCGTAAAATAAGCTTTAACATCCCATTCCAAATCATCTAAAATTTCTCCTTGACCCTCAAATTTTTTTTCAAAAAGTTCATGATCGTTGACATAATTAAGGATGGTAAACCAATGCCCTGGTGGTGATTCGGAGTCTGGTCCATCTGCCCAAAATTCAGCGAGCACACGGGTATAATCTCCTCTTGGGACTATTTGCGATGCATAAGATTCTTGCGTACTCGGATTGATAATATGGCCTTGACTGGGGTCTCCGCCTTGAAATAAATTATAAAAATCTCGATATCCATTGAGTGTAGTCGGATAACTTTCAGGAGCTATATTACCGATGGATGTAGGTGAAATATCAATCATCACGCCATCAGAGGGATCTAACTGAGATGACCAAATCGCTACAAGGCTATTTCCCCATTGGTATTCCGCCGAAGTCCCCCCGCCATCAATTTCTAGGTAACATGGTTCTCCAGGATCATGGTAAATCCAATATTCGTGACCGTCTCGCTCTTTAATGGTTCGATCCTCTTGGCTTAAGGAAAAAGGGACTACATTTCCCCACTCGGGGCTAAGAAACGCAGGTATACCTCCAGGTATCTCAAAACCTGCCTGATCTATGAAAAAATCAAAAGCAAGGGGCTGCCAACGATTTGGATCGATTTCATCTTGGTTGCCCGACAATGTGGGTACCAAGGGGTCATTGATAGATTCATAAAACAGATTGGCATAAAAAAACTCTTCATTTGATCCATCCTGCATTCCAAATTCAATGATTTGCGTAGCAATGTAATTACCCAATGCTGCCGAAGAACCCTCTTGGTAGACCGTTGAAATGAAGTCAATGTCATAATCAAGCAAATGCATCAGACTATCTAATCTCGGCAGCGTTATATCCGCACCTGGTGAAATTCTAAATCTATGTTTCAATAGCCGATAGGCCGCATAACTGATCGCCTCAGCTCTTGCGATTTCTCTGTTAGCTGGTATCAATATTTTATCAAATTGATTATTATACCCGGCAAGGGACTTTCCTAGAAAAAACGTCTCTGCGTAATCGTCATAAACTGCCCAGGCATCATACATAGCCATAGAAACATGAAATAAATTTCTAGCGTGAACTGTAGGTCTCGCAAAATCATTTCTAATGGCTTCGAGTAATACTTCGTTCCATTGCCTGGCCACCGAATGCTGAGAAAAAATAGGGCTTGCCACTACCATGAGCCATAGAAAAAAAACAAATTTTATGTTACCCATTATTAACTCCTTCATCAATTTTTTTATTCCTTCACTCTTTCTCTTTAGTTAACTGACCATGGCAACTGCCGTTAGGATGTCGCTTTATCCTTAAGAAAAATAAATCAACATAATAATTAGCGATTAATCAAACTGATTGATAAAAATCATTTGAGAAAGTCCCAGGTGAAAATATTATCTGCAAATTAACAATCAATCAGCACTTCATAACTGATTATTTCAGTTCCCCAATGCTTAGAATTTCAATGATTTTCTTCCGCTTTTGATTATCAAGGTATTTTATTTGAAATGAACTCTCACATTTTATCTGGTAGGGAATTGAGTACTTCTCTGATGCGATCGAATGCTGTCTTATCCATGCTTTCATCAATCTGCTCATTATTTCCGAACCTTTCCAAAAACAGCAAGTTTCAACTGTCCTGAATACCCAAGATTTTGATCTTATTAAACATCTATTCCGTATTGATTTGAAGGGGTAAACTTTAATGGAAGTGTTGATCTCAATAGATTCCACATGGTCCCAGCAATAGATAAACAATTTTGTGCAATATCCTTGGAAGCATCGATCTCGTACAACATCCCTTCAGCAAATCTAACACGTTGTTCATAGCAATACTGAAACAGCTGATCAAATGTCTGCCGATTTCTGCCTTTAATCTGTGAAATGATTACTTTTTCTTCTGAATTCAAAGTTTTATTGTTTTTTAAATACTTGGGTATTCTTTTGGTTTAATTTTATTAGATTAAGTCAACATAAGTTTAATATTAGTAATTGCCAATATTTTATTGACCTCCACTTTTATTCTGACACCCCAATATTATTGTATAATAGTTAGATCGCCCAAAGGATCATTAAAGAAAATAATTATATCAGGCTACCTAGTAGTAGGCAACAAAATTGACAAAAAATGATCAACAAATGATTCAGACATATCGAAAATCCTTTCTCCTCATAAGAGAAGTCATCCTCATGAAAAAATCGAAATATCTGGAACGTATTCTTAAATGTATGAGAAGTTGTCTCGTACGTTTTTTAGGAACCATCGAACTTTTTCCCCTTGAATGGGAATGCGTTTTAGATGGCTAATTTATTAAATCGCGTGTTGCCATAAACTCAGTTTAAAGTATCTTGAAATAGAAAACACCCTATACTATTGAATGATTTCTTTTAAGTCCGATCTGTATTGTGAAGGCGTCTTACCCGTAAACACCTTGAATTTCTTATTGAAATGAGAAAAATTACCAAATCCACTTTCATAGCAAACTTCAGTGATACTGATCTTTTTTTCTGCTAATAACTTAGAAGCGTGAACCAATCTATATTCGTTTAGAAATTGAACAAAGGTTTTACTAGTCAATTTCTTAAAATAGCGACAAAAAGAAGGTTCAGTCATACTCACTAAATCCGCAATTTCTGTCAAAGTAATTAACTCCTGAAAATTCTCTCTCACGTGATTGAAGACCTTATTAATACGATCGTTGTCTTGCCCTTCTACCTCTAGCGAAAAACCTTCTGCATTCAGCATCACATATTCATCAGACAAAGCCAAATCATTAAGTATTTCCAATAATCTTGTTACTTGCTTAAACTGATTTAAATCATAGAGCTTTTCTAATTTGGCCCCCACGACAAGTTTGGTTCTTCCCGTGAAGGCCAAACCCTTTCTAGACATTTCAAACATACGTTTGATGGGTGCCATTTCTGGAACATTAAAAAAGTCAGGTCCTAAAAAATCTGCTGGCCAATGGACTACGGTTTCACTACTGTGACCGCTAAGTCTATTGGTAAAGCCCTGATGTGGGAGATTGGGGCCAATCAAAACAAGTTCTCCTTCCTGAAAATAAGATAAATGACTTCCAATATGTCGCTTCCCACTGCCGCCATTTACATACACCAACTCCAATTCAGGATGATAATGCCAATAAGGTCGGGTATCTCGGGGCACATGAGAAAATTCCCTTACTAAAATAGAACCCCCGTGTGGGGTACTGATCTTCTCAAAAGTAGGATTCGTAAAAATCATGAAGGATTTATTTCAATGGTAAATTAACTTAAAAGTAAGCTGAATTACCCTTAATCTATTTATTAACTCATATAAATGTTAAAATAAAACATATATAAGAAAATTTTGATGTACCTGATACTAAATGAACCAACTAGTTTTGCTTTATCAATTTATCTAAAAAACGTTTTCATAATGAAAAAATTAAACATTCAAATATCCATTCTATGCTTATTGCTATCGCTCAACTTTGTAAAAGCTGATCACCGTATTGATTTAAGAATTATTTCTTCAAATAGTTATGTGTTCATCATTCAGTTATCAGATATTAAGTACGACACCCAGTGCTTACTACTGAATCAACAAGGAGTCGTTATTTACAAAGAAGATATCGCTAGCGCTGACAGCTACAGACGCTCCCTAAACCTAATGGAATTACCTGACGGCACATACGAACTCAAAATAGAAGACGATTACAAGATTGAGACCATAACCTTAATCAAAAATAATGGTAAGGTAGCCGCTGCAAACCAAGTTAAAACTATTGCCTTCAAACCTCAAATAGTGTTGAAGGATACCCAACTCAATGTGAGTTTACTAGCCTTAAACAATGAAAAATTAACAATTTCGATTATTGATGAAAATCAGAATATAATCTCAGAAAAAAAGTTGTCAGGGAGTATGAATCTAGGCCAATCCTATGATCTTTCTCAACTTAATTCAGGGAACTACACCATCCAACTATACACAAATGGCCAAGTCTATGATAAGCTCATCACATTAAACTAAATTCTTCTTTTTTATTAAGTTTAAAGGGTAGTTTTTAATTACCCTTTTTTTATGCCCTTATTTTGGTTAGTTTCATACTTCTATAAAGTTAAATCACTGAAATATGTCAATAATTATTTTTTTATCTTTGACCTGTATGCCGTTGATGGACGTCCTGATAACGCCTGACATCAATCCACAACCCCATCCACAACCAGCTCCTTTTCTCGTTGTTCTTGGCAATGTCCAAGATGGAGGTTCTCCTCATATTGGATGTACTAAATCCTGTTGCGCAGTACTCTGGGGACATCCCGATCCTAAACGAAAAGTAACTTGCTTGGGCTTGGTTGATCCAGTCAATGAGCAAAGCTTTATTTTTGAAGCCACGCCAGACTTTCCAGAGCAGCTCAAAGCATTACATAGATTTACTCCATTCCAAAAGGACGATATACCCAATGGTATCTTTTTAACCCATGCCCATATAGGTCACTATTCAGGGTTAATGTACTTAGGCAAAGAGGCTTTCAACAGCCATCAAACAGAGGTATTCGTCATGCCCAAAATGCAGATTTTTTTAGAAAAAAATGGCCCTTGGAATCAATTAATCAATGAAAAAAACATTGAAATTCAACCCCTAACCAATCAAGTTCATCATCAAATCAATTCTCTAATAAAGGTTAAGCCCTTTTTAATCCCTCACAGAGATGAATATTCGGAAACGGTAGGTTATCAAATAGAAGGCCCGAACAAAACAGCACTGTTCATTCCTGATATCGACAAATGGCATGAATGGGGAGAAGATATCACTCACAAAATAACCCTGGTAGATTATGCCTTTATTGATGGCACCTTTTTAGATAGCGATGAAATTAATCATAGAGATATTTCAGAAATACCTCATCCCTTTATCAGTGAAACCATGGATTTGTTTTCATCCATGCCCTTAAAAGAAAAAAATAAAATTTACTTCATTCATCTAAATCATACAAATCCCGGCTTAGATAACCATTCTGAACAGGCCAAAAAAATCAGGAATCTAGGCTTTCATGTGGCCCATTACCTAGAGGAATTTCCCTTGTAAGCAGAATTAAAAGCATTTAGAGATATTATTTAATAGAGCAAAGGCTTCTTTTGAAAATAATTAGGTTTTTTATACTAATTTAGTGGTTAAATTAGTATTCTGCGGTATTCAGAAGGAATGAAACCTTTAAAACACATAATATTTCATAGGCATGTCAGAAAAAACATACAGTGTTATTTGCGGAACAGGTAAATATATTCCAACCCAAGTCATACCCAATGAAGCCTTCTTAGGTAATCATTTTACCGACGCTTCTGGGCAGGCATTCTCTCAACCTAATATTGAGATCATTGAAAAATTCGAGCAAATTACAACCATAAGCCAAAGACGCTATGCAGATGATAATTTGGGCACATCTGATCTTGGTTGGCTCGCAGCTAAAGATGCCTTAAATTCATCTGGAGTTAATCGAGAGGAGCTTGATTACATTATTTTTGCGCATAATTTTGGTGAATTAAAGCATGGGAATACGGGCGTAGATATTTTGCCTAGTCTAGCCGCTCGTGTCAAGAAAAAATTAAATATTGCAAATCCAAATACGGTCGCCTATGACCTTCCTTTTGGATGTCCTGGTTGGCTTCAAGCCATGATACAAGCAGATTATTACATCAAGTCGGGAGATGCTCATAATATTTTAGTCATTGGAGCAGATATCCTTTCGAGAATTTCTGATCCTCATGATAGAGACAGCATGATCTATGCTGATGGGGCGGGAGCCACTTTATTGACTTCTCAAAAAAGTAATACCCCAACAGGTATCTTGGCTCATAAAACACGCTCTGACACCTTAGATCACTCTGAAATGCTCTTTATGGGAGAGTCTTATTTACCTGAAAATGGCACCAAAGAAGGTATTTATCTGAAGATGTATGGCCGAAAACTCTATCAATATGCATTAAATCATGTGCCCGGGGCGATTCAATCGTGCCTACATAAAAGCGGTATTCCACTCAGTGAGATTAAAAAAGTACTCATCCATCAGGCCAATGGGAAAATGGATGATGCCATTCTAGAAAGACTCTACAAACTTGAGGGTGATCTATCTATTCCTGTCGATATTATGCCCATGACTATTTCTTGGCTCGGCAACTCATCAGTAGCCACTGTCCCTACCCTACTCGATCTAATTTTAAAGAATGAATTGGATGGGCATAGTATCCAAAAAGGAGATAAAATCATATTTGCCTCCGTGGGTGCCGGAATGAATATAAATGCAATGGTCTACCAAGCCTGACTTAGTGTATTTCAAAATTGACCTCCGCTCTGATCAATCTGCCCTCCTGAGTCAACCCTTCGATATAAGCAACAAAATCCCCTGAATCATCTGAAGTGTAATAAGAAAAATTAGCTTTATTATGCTTCAATGGGATACTTGGGGCCCAGTACTGTGTACCACGATGATCTGGCCTTATCTTTTCTTTTTCAGTTGGATTTTTATGGTTGGGTACATAAAACTCATCTGGCTGATGGTATCCATACATTTTTATATTTAAAATACCCATTGTATTACCCAGGGCAATGCCTGATCTTCCTGTCTTTCTGTAAAAGGCGATCACCCCATTCGGCGTTCCGTAAATTATTGCACGGGTACCTTTTAATATATCCACATGAGAAATATCATTGGGGTTGATGGTACTAATAACCGAAGCCGAAATCTCCTGCCCATCAAGTAAAAATATAGCCCTATTATCTAAAGAAATTGACGTTGCACCTCTAATTAAGGCAGAATAATCTCCGTTCTCATCTTTGCTTAATTCTACACCGGTAAGCCTCCCTTTAATTACATCAAAAATATTGGCATATCCCGTCTTTATAGAATCTATGACCAAACGGGTATCTGGCTCACGATAAAGCATATAATCACGATAAAAAGGGTCTGCCGATCGATCTTTCATTGATTCCACTGCCACTTCATCTAGGAAGATCACATCTCCGTCAAATGAGGCTTTAATTTGGGCAATTTCCAACATATCATCTAAATAATCACGATGTATCGTTCTGTCTTTCTCCTTTCTAGCTGGTATTCTTTTCTTCAATTCAGGATAAGTCTTCTTTTTCAATGTAATAAATGAATTCATTATTTTACCTGATTTTCCTTTTCTATCCTTCTTCCGATTGACTGTTTGAATCACAGCATTTACCGTATCTTCAATTGAGAGTCCTTCAAACCAAAAGTCACCCGCTTCATTACTAGAAGTATTTGTTTGAAAAGTGATATTTTCAAGAAATGTCAGTGATACATCAGCTTTGATCGGCTTTGATCGATCTTCCCAGCGGACCACTTTACCTTCCAAGGTAAATCCCTTTTCTGGAAAATAAAGGATCGGAGGTAAAGCCTTATTTAATAAGTTATCCCAGTCAAATCTTCTCCATCCATGGGTTAACATGAGTAGATCCAACATTTCAAATCGATCCTTATTGGCCGTATTTGTGTAATAGTTTGGTGATTCAATGTTTCCTATCAAATCAGAAGTCAACCATAAATAATTTTCAATATTGACATAATTTCTATCTGTTGATTTTTTTTGTACTGAAACCGAAAACAAACCTGATGATTTTGATCCATTCGGATTTAAAACACTTAAATCAAAATTAACCTTACTTCTCTTTTGAATATTCGCTGTCACATGAGCCTCTATGATTATTTTATCATTTGAACTTTCATTATAAATTAATCTTTCAAGTAAAGGCTCACGCTCTTTAAAAAAAGTAACATGGATAATTCCTGATGGAATTTGATCATTAATCAAGGAGTTATAAATAAATTCTTGCCCCAAAGTCGCTTTTACGACTTTGATGATATTGCCCCTTATATGCATCACTAGATAAGTATTTTCGAAACTCATACCTGGTGATCCCTTAACGGTAATATGGGTTTTAGTCAAAGCCTTTCTTACGGTTAGTTGATAGCCTCTGTCCTTAGCTTTGGGGAGTTTAAAAATATAATCCTCACCATTCACCTGAAAAACTCCACGGTATCTCTGCCCATTCTCTGGTGTAAATTGAAACCTTCCTAATCCAAAATTTAAAGGATTTAACACCCTGATTTCATTACCCATATCATCAAGTAATCGACCGCTATGAGTCAATCCTTGTCCGACGCCATCGCTTATCTTAAATGCAACAGTATTGGGCACTCCACTTACTAAATATCCTCCTTCTGGAAAAAATTCAACATGGGGAGATCTTTCATCATTGATGGCTTCTTTGACATACTTCTTCCGTTTTAAATTGAAAAATTTAACGGTCTTAGAAAAAATAAATTCTGGCGAGCTATTACGCATATAATGGGTATAAGCGTTGAGGGTATAATTACCCTCAATAAGGCTGTCTGCCAAAAAAAAACTGCCTTTGCCTAAATCCGAGCTCATATCAATCACTAAAGAGGAAATGATTTGATCCTCCGGACCTCGTAAATCAATATTTACAAGCTCACTGATCAAGCTGGTTTTATGCGTACTGGCATTGACTAAATAAACAGAGAACCATAGATTTTCATTTTGAACAAACACCTCTTTATCTGTCGATAAATAAACTTTTTCCTCCGGTACTTGATGATGATAATATTGAAAATTGGCGAGGGTAGTATCTAGAATTTGACAAAATCCACCATGGATCAATAAGATAAAATATAAGATTAATATTCTTTTTTTTGCGGTCATATTTATTCATCTGCTTGCTAGATAAACACAAAAATAAAACTAAAATATTATTTTCTCAGCCTGCGTTGGTGAAGGTAGCACTAAACGTTATGAGTATTTCTATTAATGTCATTAGTTAAGGAGGTGCTCAATGTGCCGGCTCAATAAGTTTTTCTCTACGGGCGTTTGAATCTCTCCGAAGAGTATACGGCCCTATCTCGTTAATCTTTACTAAAACTTTAAGAAATCCATCAAACCAAAGAATTTTCGATCAAGAAGACCTGTGTCTAGTGCATCTAAAATTATTTACAAATTGAACCAATAATTTAACTTCAGAACTAGCGCTCGATTACGTGGCCCAAAATATTCTACCATATAATTATCAGAATAGACAATAAATAAGTCGGACATGGGCATATAGCGCCACTGAAGTCTACTATTTATGTTAAAATTATCCCTTTGGGTATTGTATTGCATGAAGGTGGTCCAAAAGAAATTCTTAGAAAAATTAATTTCCGCCTTAGGGCCTAATAACAAAAGTCGCTCTGCTCCATAATCACTTGGGAAGTCTAAATTGTTTTGAACAAAATTGAGACTAAAATTTCCCCATGGCTGTACACGATAGTCAACACCTAAAGAAAATTCTGTTCGGGTACCATTATAGAAACTCCCGTAAGTAAATCCTGTCGTTAATTTAATTTCACGGCGGGTATCCGTTACATATTTGATTTGACCATAATCAAACCTGTACAATTGCGCCGGTAAGGGTGTATCATCATCTGTAAATCTAAAAGGATATAAAAGATTTACCCCTTCATGAGCATAGGTAAGATCTAAAGTACTCGTATTTTTCATTAAAATTTTATAAGACAAAGCATGTTTGTCTTGAATCAATTCGTTGGAGGTGGTCGTCCGGTCTCCGTTGGTAGTTAAACTAAAGCCATGCTGATTGATAAAAGTGTTTTCAGGATAAAACTTATAACCCATGGTCGCCCACCAATGATTGAACCCTAAGATATAAGTGGTGTCCTGTACGGCATCGTAATGCTTTTGCCTAGGTATCAAGCTGAAATCATTGATGTAATTATCCCCCAACCCACTAATATTTACCATGACATTAAAAGCTCTTCCCCCATAGCCCCCCAAGAGATTGAATATATGGTTTTGATCCTGATTTTCGTTGGAAAAAGCCAAACCATAACCCGCCATGGCCCGCCATTTACTGTCCACAGAAGAGTAATTGAATTCGAGTCCTCCGATGCGATTAAAGTCATCTCCCTTTATGGAACCCTCGGAGAACCCTACCCTATTATGAAAATATCCTCTAAGAACAGACCTTTTCAAGACCCGCTGATGGAGTGCCAATGAACTGTAGTTATTGCCGGGTAGCTCTTGTTCTTGGGTCTGAGTATTCATCAAACCTATCCTTAAGTTTTTATTTAAATTTCCACTCAATCTGGCTCCATAGATGATAGGAATTGTATTTCCATCATCATCTAAACCTATTTTACGACTAAAGAACGGTTTAGCATTTGTTCCAAAATTGCTAAAAATATCACTGTTTTCCAGAAAAAAAAGTCGCCGCTCAGGAAATCTTAAATTTACCGTAGTCAAGTTCGTTTGTTGCTCATCTACATCTACTTGAGAAAAATCTGGATTGACGGTTAAATCAAGGTTTAGATTGGAGTTAATAGCTATTTTCGCATCCATTCCGATATCAAAACTTTGATTGAGGTTGCTTTGATTCTCAAAATCTTTGTACGCATCTCCTAATAGGTAAGGCACAAACGAAATATTTTTTTTTGTGTTTTTAGGTGGCTTATCCCATATCAATTGTCCTAAATAACCCAAATCAGTCCCATAAAATTGAATCGGCACGGGCGCCCACGAGTGATTCGCATTATTGTTTGCATCTATACGAATAAAATTAATGCCCCAATGATCTTTCTTACCAAACCGTAATGATTTAAACGGAATCATCATCTCAGCCGTCCACCCATTTTCGGATACACTAGCTTCAGTATACCATTTATTGTCCCATGCTTTATTGTATCCAGACAACTGCCCTCCCCGTCGGGCCGGTTCACCAGTGATCAGTGCTTCGGTTTGGACACCCTCCGAATTCACACCAAAAATAGCACCGTTTGTTCTTTCATTTACAGGATCAAAAATCACAGCAAAAGCATCACCACTCCAAAATGAATCACTGTCCCTTTTAAGAGATTGCACTAAAAAAGGCCCTTTACCCCGGCATTCTACACCTATGTAAATAAAATTATCATCATATGCAACCCTGACTAGGGTTTGAACCTCATCGTTGACCTGGGTGCCCCCCACAGGGAAATTCATCCAAAAATGGGTAGCTACCTCAGTTTTTTGCCAAAAAGGTTCATCTATTATTCCATCCAAACGGATTTTTTCATCCATTTTTTTAATGTTCAAACGATAAGCTTCGGCATTGTTTTGAGCCAGCAAGGCATGGGATAGGACCCAAGAATAAAGTAAAATAAAAAAACGAAAAAAATTTAATCTCATGCTCAAAAAAGAAACTCAAACATAGCATAAAATATTTTCACAAGACACCTCTTTAATATACAATACTGATCGTTTTTCATAGCTATGGATTTGACTCACATTTCATCTATGACCACTATAAATTAAGCCAATAGTTCAACTTAAGAACCAGTGTTCGATTTCTAGGGCCGAAATTTTCTACCATATAATTATCTGAGTACACTATAAATAAATCAGACATGGGTAAGTACCTCCATTGAATTCGGCTATTGATATTAAAGTTGTCCCGTTGCGTATTATATTGAAAAAAAGTCGTCCAAAATAAATTTCTAGAAAAAGAAACTTCGGCCTTGGGGCCTAATAAGAAAAGGGGTTGACGCCCATAGATACCCGGAAACCTTAAATCATTGTAAATAAAATTGACGCTAAAATTGCCCCAAGGTTGTGCTCGATAGTTCGCAGCCAAAGAGGTCTCTAATCGGGTACCATTATAAAAGCCTCCATAGCGAAATCCAGAACGGATATTCACCACGCGTCTGTTATCACTTTGATACTTGATCTCCCCATAATCAAAATGATACAAACCACTCGGAAGAGGGTCGTTATCTTCGGTAAAACCAAAAGGATAAAGTAAATTAACATCCTCATGCTTAAAGGTCAACTGTAACGTACTTGAATTGATAAATGAAAAATTATAATTCAAATCAAAAGTTTTAGCTATCAATTCATTTGAAGTAGCTGTCCAATCACCAACAAAGCTGAATCTTATCCCATGTTGATTGATAGAAGTATTATCGGGGTAAAAAGTATACCCCACCCTTGAATAAACATGATCAAATCCTATGACATAGGTGGTGTCCTCTAGTGCATCGTAATGATTTTTACGTGGGATAAAACCAAAATCATTTTGATAATCATCCCCCATACCTGAGGCATTTGCATAGAAATTAAATGCTTTACCATCAAATCCTGCAGTGGCACTATAAAAATGATTTTGATCATTCTGGTCTTCGGTAAAAGCCATTCCATATCCTCCAGATCCTTGCCATTTTCCATTCTGAGAACGATAGCCAAACTCCAAACCCCCTACCGTGTTGTAATCATCTCGCAATAAAGGCGTTTGGGTCATCATCTGCCGATTATGAAAATATCCTTTGATGATAGACCGCTGAAATATCCTTTGGCGGACAGCGAATGAAGTATAATTATTACCTGGTAATTCTTCAGATTTGGTCTGGGTATTCATCAGACTCATCCTCAAGTTTTTATTCAAATTACCACTTAATCTTGCCCCATATAAAATAGGAATCGTATTTCCCTCTTCATCTAAACCAATCTTGCGACTAAAAAATGGACGCATCGGTGGGATTCCAAAGTCATTAAATACATCACTATTTTCTAAAAAAAAGAGTCTTCGTTCTGGAAACCGTAAATTAACGGTCGTAAGATTCGTTTGCTGCTCATCCACATCTACCTGAGAAAAGTCAGGGTTTATTGTTAAATCCAAATTCAAGCTAGAAGTCACCGCCACTTTAGCATCTAATCCTACCCTTTGACCCTGTTCGAGAGGTGTATTTTGTTCGAAATTTTTCTCTCTAATCCCAAGTAAATAAGGAATGACTGAAATGTTTTTCTTAGTCTTGCCAGGAGCCTCATCCCAAATCATCTTACCGGTATACCCCAAATCTACCCCTCTGAATTGGACAGGCACTGGCGACCAGGCGTGATAACTGTTATTCTTTGCGTCTCCTCTTAAAAAATTAACCCCCCATTCACGCTTATCTCCAAACCTTAATGATTTAAATGGGATGGCCATTTCAACGGTCCATTTATCATCTAAAATTTGAACTTCTGAATACCATTTATTATCCCAAGCACCATTAAAGCCACCAGCTGATTGATTATTGCCCCGGCGCCCTGTTTGGCCGGTGATGAGTGATTCAGACTGAACCGCCTCGGGGTTGACCGCAAAAACAAAGCCATTGGTTCGTTCATTGACAGGGTCAAATACCAAACCAAAGGCATCTCCTCTCCAAAACAAAGGATTATCTCTTTTCAAAGACTGAATGATATACGGTCCGGGACCTATACACTCCGCCGCTACATATATAAATTCATCATCATAAGTCACCCTTACAATGGTTTTTACCTCCGGCGAAGCACGTATACCATCTGTAGGATAACTCACCCAAAAATCAGTCGCCACTCCTGATGTTTTCCAAACCTGCTCATCTAATGCCCCATCAATTATTATACTTTCGGTCGTGCGACTGATATTGAGCTGATAACTTTCTTGCAAATTCACATTGTTTTGCGCAAACAATTCAATAAAAAAAATACTACCTAAAGCAACGAAAAATAATGCACTATATCTTTTTTTCACGCGGCCAAATTAATATAAATTAATGTATCGAACTCATATTTTATATCAATGAACACAAAACCTATTGGAACGGTGTGAAACCTATTTCTGCTTGAAAGTAATTTGATCCAAGTTCATATCAACCTTCGTATTATTAGCATCACTGAACAAAATGAAAAGGGCTTTTGATCCTTTACTGGCTTCATTAATGGTGAAGTTATATTCAACAAAGCTTTCTTCAACCCAACTTGGACGTTTCTCAGCACTAGGAATAGACAGTTCGGCCAGAGGTTCCCCATCAAATCCACCTTGAAAAATAGCTATTCTCCCTCCAGAAATAGGCATTACTTTAATCATAATTTCATCCACCCCATTCAAATCTATATTGTCGAACCCAACATAAGATCCATGTCTTAAACTACTTACATAAGCAAAAGATCCACCATTTGGTCTTTGCTGTTCCACGTTTTTGAAAACATCATAATCTTCAGCCTGTAGGTAAGGAGCTCTCAAAAATTGTATTTTGGAAGCCTCAATAGCAGGAATCTCTTCATTTCCATGGTCTTCATAGCCAACTGATATAACATATATTCCTAGATCAGTCCTATTTTGAGAGTTGCTCAACAGAAAAGTACCTTCTACAGGCAGGCTCGGTGAATTATTTTCATCCTTCATAGAAAGAATATATTCAACCATACTTTCAGCATCACTGATTGATAAATCTGGATGGGCTGCCATCAAGCTATGACCCCAATTTCCTTTACCTCCTTGAATAATTTTCATGGCCAACATAGAAATGTTGGCTGAGCTGCTTTCATACCTGTCAGCAATTTGATTGAAGCTTGGTCCAATTGAAGCTGATTCCATCGCGTGACATGAACTGCAATCGCTGCCTTCAATCAATGATTTACCTTCAATGGGTATGTCAGAATTTTCATAGAATACATCACCTAGGAGGGCCAAGTCATGAGCTCCAGATAGATAAGAAAAATTGACTTTTATCTCATCTTGATCTATTGTACCAGCAGATAACGATCCGTCTTCCAAATCAGTTACTTCAACATGGTAATTTCGTTTGCTCTCACCGAAGTAGAAAGATTGATTCCCTTCTAACTTTAAATAGATTTCTGGTGGTGCATTTCCAACACTGACCTGAGAAAAAGCAGTTGCAATTCCTCCATTACGATCAGTTACTTTCAAACCAATTTCATAAATTCCAATGGTATCAAACGTCATGCTAATATGCTCACCTTTAAATTTGCGACCATCACTGATCTCCCAATCAAAAACTAAAGAATCATTAAGATCATAATCATAGGATTGACTTGCGGTGAAGGTAGCGTTAAAGGGAGCTGCTCCCCTGATCTTTGTGGCTTGGATGACCGCATGGGGCAATCTGTTCCCTCTGTTGTATTCAATTTTCACAAGCTTGGCTTCAATATTATTAGCAAAGTAATTGGCTCCATATTCCAATACATACATATTTCCGTCTTGATCAAATTCCATGTCTATAGGTTTGTTGAATTTTTCATTAGGCAAAAAAGGTTCAATTTTTGTTACGTTCCAGTCTTCATCAAAAGACACCACTTTTATCCAACTTCTCGCCCATTCATATATAAATAATTTACCCTCATAATACTTGGGAAAAGCAGTCTTAGAGGGAGAATTAGGCTCATAATATACTGGACCCGCCATAGCACTTCGCGATCCTTTATCCAACATTGGCCATTTATCTGATACCCCATAAGGATACCAAATCATTGGAATTCTTGCGGGTGGCAGTAGGTTGGCACCAGTATTATTAGGAGATTCATTGAGAGGATGTAGGGGATTTTGCGGCGGTCCAATTTCATTGGTTGCAAAATCCAACATTGGATAGGCTTTATTATTCGCCTCAAAATAAGGCCATCCATAATTTCCTGGTGTTTTAGCTTGATTCCATTCATCATAACTCTGCGGACCCAGATCACTATCTTTTCCTGAATCTGGACCTACATCTCCCCAATAAATGTATCCCGTCCTTTGATCTACCGTAAAACGGAAAGGATTCCGGCAACCCATTGCATAAATTTCTGGCCTACCTTCGGTGCCCTCCGAAGAAAATAAATTACCTGTGGGAATCGTATATGATCCCTCAGCTGTTGGGGTAATTCTTAATATTTTCCCTCTGAGATCTTGTGTATTAGAGGATCCTTTTTGCGCATCAAATGGAGCTCTTCCTGCTCTTTCATCCAAAGGCGAATAGCCATCTGATTCTTTAGAACTCGTATTGTCTCCGGTACTTAAGAATAAATTTCCATTAGGCCCAAACGAAATCGATCCTCCTGAATGGCAACAAGTTTCACGTTGTACGGCCACCTCAAGTATGACCCGCTCACTTTGCAATAAAAGACTGTCTTGATAAGCCAAAACAAACCTTGAAAGGTTTTGTCTAGGACGTCCTCCTTTAGGTGAATAATAAATATATATCCAGTTGTTGTCTTGATAATTTGGATCGATAGTTAAACCAAGCATTCCATCCTCATAATTACCTTCGGTACTTATATCAAAAGTATGCAATAGCTTGGTTGTCCGCATTTTAGGGTCATACACTTTGAAATTGCCTTCTCTTTCGATGAACAACACACGGCCACCTGGCAATACGGCAAGCTCCATGGGCTCATTGACCTCTGCATCTAAAATTATTTTTGTGAATCTGCTATTACTCGGCGCTTGCCTCGTTTTAACTTGATCAGTTTGGATACTCATGCTCCCTGCGGATGCATTTAATAATGCTTTTAAGTTGGTTGAATCGTGAAAAAAATTAATTTTTCCTCCATCAAAATCATTCTCTTTATTGACCTGTGCTTGATACAACCAGGGCCAATAATATGAATTGATAGTATCGGATGGCATCAAAAGTGCTCCTCCTGTTTGAACATACCGTTCGATATCTGATTGCCATTGTGGATTAAGCATTTGAGGATCTGAAAGTATAATTAAAGCCCTATTTTTCCATAATGAATCTCCCAACCTTTGACTCTCTGAATCTATGATCTCAAAATCAAAAGAACTTTCTTGAATAATCTGTATGCATTCATTTTTTAACTTACTATACGGTCCGTCTTCCTGGTATATAACTAAGAGCTTATTTTCTCTTGATTCATTACAAGAAATAATGATCGATAAGAAAAAAGAGATAGAAAAAAAGGATAAAATAATCTTCATATTTATTTAATCTTTATTTTAAAAAAAACGTTCAACAAAGATGTTTTTTTTAGGTGCTTCACGAGAGACCAAACTTATAAATACAAATAGAATAATAAGACTCCCCTGCCCGTAGTGAGGTCGTAGGGAAATGGGTCTTATTAGGACTATCAGGAAAGTGTTGAGTTTCCAAACAAAAGGCCCCACGATATTCATAACTCTTATCATTTTTACCTCTAACCGTACCATCTAAAAAATTACCCCCATAAAATTGAATGCCGGGCTCGTTGGTATATACCTCCAGCGTTCTTTTCGAAAGGGGTTCAACCACTCGCGCGGCAAAAGTCACTATTGAATCCGACGGATTCAATACATAATTATGGTCATACCCTTGCCCATAATTCAACTGCTCATCTACCACATCTATTCGACTCCCAATCTGCGTAGGTAATAAAAAGTCAAAAGGGGTATTTACTACCTTTTGAATCCCCCCTGTAGGTATGAGCTGATCATCAATAGGTGTAAAATAATCTGCATTAATTTGCATCAAATGATTATTTATATTCCCGTTGCCCGCTCCTTTTAGGTTAAAAAAAGAATGATGAGTAAGATTGATGATGGTGGTTTGATCGGATTGTGCAAAATACTGAATCCTTAACTCATTTTCATCGGTCAGTTGATACTCAACCCTCACAGTTAAATTTCCAGGATAACCCTCCTCCATATGTGTTGAAAAATAGCTCAAAACAAGTGTATTGTCTGTAAATGAATCCACTTTCCAAACAACGGATTCAAAACCTTTATTTCCACCATGTAAGTGATTTTGCCCATTATTTTTTACCAAAAAATACGTACTATCCTCTAATACAAAACGCCCCTTCGAAATACGGTTTCCGTACCGACCGATCAACGCACCAAAATATTTTTCTTTAGATGTCTGATAGGCATCTATGTGATTAAACCCTAAAACAACATCATCAAAATGACCTGTTTTATCAGGCAACCATAAAGAGACCACCCGCCCGCCAAAATTGGTAATTTGAGCAGTAATCCCCTGTTTATTTTTGAGGGTATATAGTTTGACTTCTTGACGATCAATGATAGTATCAAAAGCCTCAGAAGAAATCAATTTTATCGCCATTTTATTTTCAAACAAACAGGTGGTAAAGCACAAGCAAATTAAGATTGACAAAAGGGTTCGCAAAGTTCGTTTCATAATTTATAGTAAATATCATTTGAGCATCACATAAATAAGATCACCTGAACAGGCGAAGTCATTCCACCCATCCGTTATTAAGGTACACATCAATAAATTTTTGATCCAATTCCTCAGAATCTTGATATTTTATTCTTAAATCTTTTAGTTCCAATTTTAATTGGGTCACGATGCTTGCATACGCTGGATCATTGTATACGTTATTTAGTTCTGACGGGTCCTTCATTCTATCGTAGAGTTCCCATTCATCTACATCATAGTAAAAATGTATCAACTTAAAAGTTTTGGAAACGATCCCGTAATGCCTTTTTACCATATGGACGGCTGGGTACTCATAATAATGATAATAAACGGCCTCACGCGTCCATGTATCTTCACCTTTCAACAAAGGTAAGAGACTTTCTCCTTGCATATCTTGAGGGGCTTTAATATCGGCTACCTCCAACAAAGTCTGTGCAAAATCTAAGTTTTGAACCATTTCATCATTTGTGCTTCCCGGAGCTATATGTCCAGGCCATTTGATTAAAAGTGGGGTTTTAAAAGACTCATCATAAATGAATCTTTTATCAAACCAACCATGTTCTCCTAAATAAAACCCTTGGTCTGAAGTATAAATAATCATCGTATTTTGATCTAGCCCGGTCTCTTCAAGATAATCTAATAACCTCCCAACATTGTCATCTACTGATGCAATGGTTCCCAAATAATCCTGCATATATCTCTGATACTTCCATTGCATTTTCTCCTTCGCTGACATACTGGGCCAATGTTCCTTAAACTCGCGATTAATTGAATCAATGACAGGGTCATATAATGCCTTTTGTGCTTCATTTGCGCGTTGGTAAGGTCCGGAAAATCCATCTACACGGTTCCATTCCATAGCAGGTATCTTGGGCAGTACGCCAGTCATTTCAGCTATGGTTTCGGGTCTAATTTTAGCATCATGACCATACTTCATGTGAAACAAAAGATTCATTTCAGCTTCCTTGGCAGCTGAGCCTCGACCCTCATAATCATCAAAAAGTGTGGCGGGTTCTGGAAAATGTTTCTTGCTAAACTCTTTAAATTTATCTGCCCGTGGCCACCAGGGGCGATGAGGTGCTTTATGTAAGTACATCAACATAAAAGGCTTTTCAGGATCTCTTTTTAGGTCAAGCCAATTTAGGGTAAGATTCGTAATAATATCAGTAACATAACCTATAATGGTAGTATCCCCTGTTGGAGTAATAAAATCAGGATTGATGTAATTTCCCTGTCCAGGTAAAATAAGGAAATCATCAATGCCCTTAGGATTATTTCCAAAATGTAATTTTCCAAACATCGCCGTTTGATAGCCTGCTTGTTGAAAAAGCAATGGGAACGTAATGTTGGTTGTATCAAAGGGCATCCGATTATCTATTTTCCCATTTAAATGCGTATGCTTACCTGTAAGAATGGTGGCCCTTGAAGGGGCACATATTGAATTGGTAACACAGGCATTGTTAAACTGCATACCTTCTTGCGCGATGCGATCAATGTTTGGGGTCACTATCAAGTTATCCTGATATGCACTTATGGCCTGATACGCGTGATCATCAGACATGATGAAAATAATATTAGGTCTTTCGGATTTTTTTAAAGCAACTTCCGAGCTACTACATCCCATCATCAGAATGATGATCAGTGATGTATAAATGCCTTTTTCAATTCTGCAGTACATAATTGTAACCCTCTAACTTTTAACTTCATCATTCAAAAATACTCGCAAGTATCCCCGCCTTAAATCAGATAGAAAATAGCCTATGTGAAGTCGTTTAAGATTCCCACCGCTCTATTAGATTGAAAGGTCTCTTTGCTCATTAAACTCCTGGAATTCGTGAAAAATAAAAAAACGTAAACCATGATTTAACTCACTATTAATTTAGTTTACGCATACCAACAAATCTCACGCCAATCCAAGGATGGTATATTAAATTCAATCTACGAAAAAAAATTAAAAATAAATATAAAAAAGAGGACATAAGGATAGGTTTAAAAATGAAATTTTTACAAAAAAATTGATTTTTTATAGGCCAATCAATCAAATAATCATCTTTTTTAGACTCCTAAAAGATTTTTTATATAATTTTTAAAAAAAATTATGGCATTTGTTTTAAAATAACTATTTTTGTATAAATTAATACAAATAATTATGAGTAACGGTATAGTAAAATTTTTTAATAACACCAAAGGTTTTGGATTTATCACACCTGATGAAGGTGGGAAAGATGTGTTTGTTCATCAAACAGGTTTAACAGAAGAAATTCGTGAAGGCGATAAAGTAAGCTACGATGTGCAGGATGGCCAGAAAGGTTTGAACGCAGTAAACGTCAAAGTTTCCTAAGAAGTTTTCTCAAAATACTTTGCAAGCCTGTCAATTTTTTGACAGGCTTTTTTTATGCCCTTTGTCCACTGGCTACTTAATTATTTAGACGCGCATACAAGTATCTAACTTATTGTGAACCTTTTTAATCAGCCCATGGTTCATCAAAAAAGTAACCCTATGAAAATCACACTTAAGCTAGCTGCCCTCTACAATCTCTGTTGGGGCGCATGGGTGGTATTAAGTCCCAACCAATTTTTCAACCTGGTAGGCATGGAACCGCTGAATCACCCTATGGTGTGGCAAGGTATGGGTATGGTCATTGGCGTTTATGGTATTGGTTATTGGTTAGCCTCTTATGATCCCATGAGACATTGGCCCATCGTTTTTGTTGGTTTTTTGGGAAAAGTATTTGGCCCCCTCGGATTTTTTATAAATTACTTCCAAGGCAAAGTCCCTTTTGAGTTTATGTATACCTTAATTACCAATGATTTTATTTGGTGGATTCCCTTCATCTATATCCTAAAAATGGCTTATGAAGAGTCTCATTAAAAACGTTTATAATGACAAAAATACATTCACTATTAAAATACAGTTGCTTCCTATTCTACCTCTCGGCTGGTGTGAACCACTTTATAGATCCAGATTTTTATTATGGATTAATTCCTGATTATTTACCCTACCCCTATTGGATTAATATAGCGAGTGGCCTTTTAGAAGTCCTACTCTCTTTACTCCTCCTTTTCCCTAAATATCAAAAAATAGGAGCTTTGGGTATTGTCATATTATTAATTTGCTTCATCCCTTCACACATCTATTTCATTCAAATCGGGTCTTGCGTAACGGATGGACTCTGTGTGGCTCCATGGATGGGTTGGTTGAGGTTGATCATTGTTCATCCATTATTGATTTTTTGGGCTTGGCGCGTGGGGAAATTAAACTTGACTTTCGCTCAATGAATATTCCTTTGATCCAGCTACTCTTTGACCTAGGCTTATTGGTTTTGATTTGGTTGGTCCAACTGGTCATCTATCCAAGTTTTCTCTTTTATGAGAGGAGGAACCTTAAACGCTGGCATGAAAAATACACGCAACAAATCACTTATGTGGTACTCCCCTTGATGGTGGGGCAACTAATAATTATTACCATACACCTCTTTAATAATTTTTCTACTTTTACCTTAGTATCATTTTTAGTGGTTATTTCCCTTTGGGCGATGACTTTTTTCATTTTCATCCCGCTTCACAGAAAGATCTCAATGGATGAAATTAATCCATCTGTTTTATATCAGTTGATCCGCTTAAATTGGATAAGAACCCTGTTGTGGAGCGGATTGTTTGTTTCAAGTCTCTTATATTACCTTATCCATTATTCCGTTAAGGTAACTTGATATCTCAATGCCCTTAACTCGCTCCAATTATTAAAGAAAATGACCTTAACTCATAAAAATACCCATCTCATTTCATTTGTTGGCCTCATTTTACTTTTGACACTTTATATAATGACACTTAATGGTTTTTTTGGTCCCCATCCCATAGGAACTACCAGTACAAGTACAAGGCCTCTGATTGTGCCTAAAGGATTTGCGTTTTCCATTTGGGGTCTCATATACACCGGTCTCATCGCTTTCCCTATTTATCAGTTCATCAAAAAAAAAGAGCATCCTAAATGGTGCTCACTGCGTGTTTGGTATAGTCTAAATGTAGTTTTAAATGGCCTTTGGTTAGTTTGTGCCTCTTATGATTGGCTTTGGATTACGGTCATTATCATTCTGATGATGCTGTTTTCTCTCATTAAAATCGATCATCAAATTCGTACTATGAAAAATGAAGGGGTCGAAATTAACTATTGGATAGAATCTTTCGTGTTCAGTATTTACTTTGGATGGGTTACCCTAGCTACCGTGCTCAATATTGCGGCTGCACTCAAATTTTATGACTGGGATGCATGGGGGATTCCTGAACTTTATTGGTCCCTCATTATTTTGTCGATTACCGTTGTGATTATTATTAAATTATTTCGGTCGTACCATGACCAGGCGTTCATGACCGTGGGTATTTGGGCTTTTTTTGCCCTTGCCCTAAGACATTGGGAAAGATTACCCATGTTAGCTTATTTTTCGTTGGGTATCATAATGATCTTTATTATCCTCTTGATCTTTAACCAAATAGTGCGTTCCAAAGAAACGTAGCCCAACTAATCCATCGCTATAAAAACTAAAGAAATCTCGACCGCTTTTTTCTTATTGGTTCTTTAGCTATTAGGCCACTTCTAATTTTGGCCTACCGAGGGCAAAGAGCATTTTTTTATGATTGATCAATGCTTTTCTAAATGAACCATAATTATGATAAGGGATACCAAACTCTTTCGCTGTTCGCTCAACAATGGGTGCCAATTTCGCATAATGCACATGACATATATTAGGATACAAATGATGCTCTATTTGATAATTAAGGCCCCCTACGAACCATGAGAATATTCTATTGTTCCCTGCGAAATTACAGGTTGTTTTGAGCTGATGGGCCATGAAATTATCAGGGATCAAATCATCTTCAGCTATGGGGTACTCATTTACCTCCATGACGTGTGCCGGCTGGAAAACGGATCCTAAAATTAATCCTGCTACGTAATGCATGACGAAAAATCCTGCGAATATTTCTAAAAAACTAAAAGGTGTGAAAATTAAGGGCAGCACCATTATGTAAGCATAGTATAAAAGCTTACTGATCACCAACCAAGCCCAGGCTTTGGTTACAGAAACATGCTTTGCTAAGATCCCTGATTTTTGATAACCAACCAATTGGGCAAAATCTTTAAAAACAATCCATGAAAAAGACATAAGACCATACAAAAGCCAAGCATAAATATGTTGGTATTTATGAAAAGATCTTAATTCTGCGTGCGGCGTAAATCTAAGGATAAATCTAGGTCGAATGTCTTCATCATGCGTATCTATATTGGTATAGGAATGATGAAATACGTTGTGTTGTATTTTCCAATTGGTCGCGTTTCCTCCAATAACATTTAAACTGTAGCCTATTATTTTATTGACCATCGGGTTTTTTGAGTAAGACCCATGATTGGCATCATGCATGACAGATAAGCCAATGCCCGCTACACCCAGACCAGTAATGAAATAGCAACCCAACATCATCCAAACATTGTCCATACTATACACGAACGCATAGGGAGTAAAAAGAAGACAAAACATGAAAGCGGTCTTGATGAACATCATTGAATTGGCATTCCTGCCTTTCCCAGATAACTTGAAATGTTCGTTAACCCTTTTATTTAAGGTGGTGGCAAATTCTTTATTGATCGAATTTTTAAACCGTAAGATTGATTGAGCACTTTTGTACATTGGCATTTATAAAAATCTATATGATATAATAAGGAACAAACGATTAAGTAGGTAAGTTCCGCTGAAGATAACAAAAAATATGACGTTAATTAAGATAAAAATCAAGAAAAGTAAAGTCAAATGAGAAAAATTTCTCCCAAGCCCAAACCAATAATTGGGCAGTCACTTAATTTATAATGGGCGAAGTAATCTTAGAGTACTACAAAATCCCCTAATAAATTGATTCTAAACCGATGGTATTTACTACGTTTGGATTTGGTTAGTAATAGCATTTCTGTACCCGCCTCAGGTACGTTTGTCGCTATTAACTTACCATTATAAAAGGATTGTATATGGGGCACTGTGGTATGGCCTACCACATGTAATTTAGCCTTGTTCTTAATCAAGATAGCATCCAAATAGGACCCTAAGGTATCTGTCTTTACATAACCTCTAAACCAAAATGGCCCAAAAGAATCATAAAGGTAATCTTTTTGCTCCTCACGCTCAGCTTGGGAAAAACTTACCGAATCAAAGGGTTGTTCCATCAAATGAGAAAAAAGAGGGGCTTGAGTATATTGATAAACACGATCATTAAATGATTTCAATGATGCCCCCATAATGATGCCCCCATGCGCAAATAAAATCCCATCAATTTTAAGGACTGCCGGCTTAGTTGAAAGCCAGCGTCCAAGTACTGACCGAATAGGATGATAGAGCTGCTGATAGCTGACTTGATACATATTGGCCACCTGTTGTTCTTTTGCCGAAACATAGCGCAGATCATTTGACATAACCATGATTTCATGATTCCCTAAAATAAGGTGGATTTGACCTCCATGCTGGGCCGCTGATTGCTCCAATTCGTAGATAAACCAGGTGAGCCGTAAAGCGTCTTTACCACGATCTAAAACATCCCCTAAAAAAACCAAATGTGCGCTTCCTCCAATCCATTGATGATTTTCATCTATCAATTTTGAGCTTTGAAGTATTTGCACCACCTCATCAAAATTCCCATGGGTATCCCCTAAAACATATACCGAATCAACTCCTTTGAATTCATAAGCATCTCTCTCATGGTTTGGAACAATCGTAATTTGCCCATTGCCCCCCGAAGGACTTCCAAAATCTATATCCATTGATTGGTCGTGTAAAGGTATTTGAACCTTATGAATAATTGACTTAGGCGTGCTGTATGAAAAATTCTCTACCTCTTCAGTATGGGTATTTAAATAGCCTTCCTCAGGCGCGGAGGTCAGCCAATGTACCTGATAATGATCTCCTTCAATCGAAACGTATAGTCCATATTTTCCCTCAAATCGGAATCTTTGTGGACTTTTTTCGGGTATAAGAACGTAGAAAAATGAAAGAACTAAAAAATAACAGGTGAAAAATAGGTTAAAGGCAAAAGACATCTTCCAGAATATATTTTATCAAAAAACATGATTATGCTTCGCCCTACAAACTTCCAGCACTTGCCTTTTCGCT
>CAJJCN010000074.1 GCA_905182655.1 Flammeovirgaceae bacterium UBA4465 | reverse complement strand
CCAGAATGAGACAGAGATGCCCAAAACAATCACTACAAATTCAAGTAGATATTTGAATGTTAATTTTTTCATAGGAGGGTGATGGCATCAAATAGTAGGAGTCATTGTAGGGTTACAAAGCATTACCTCTTAAACTGTTGGAGAGGGTTTTCCTCCGATCAATGAGCTTCACTTTTTCAGCTTAGGTATCGACCCCTTATTGGGATCACTAAATATCCTAGTCGCATCCCACCCTTTTTGGTTGGTGATTAATTCTTTATGATTGAGATGGTATTTATCGTGATTGTAAGATTGCATCTTCCCGTCTTTGGTCTGGTAGGTAAGCAGCAATCTCCGCCCCAACCAAGCTTCATTGATGATGAAATGATCTGCCTCCTTCGTCTCCAAGATAACCCATGGAGGCAATGGACTTTCCGAGGGCACACTAAAAAGTCCTTCCTCGTTCCAAGAGGATTCTTCTTTTTCAAGCCATCGACGGTTATACTCGACTACTTTATCATGGTCGTAAGCCAACGCAATCATGTATCCATCTTGGTTGATGATACAACTGATGATCTGCCCTTTGCCCAACCCCTTCTTATCTAGCTGGAAATTATCCTTTTGTTCTGCCATCCTATTTAAGTTTGTTACCAAACTTATTAAATTTTCGCTTTATTTTCCCAATTTTATTTTTTTATTATTACGTCTGAAAGTAATCTTTGAGATCTCATCACTTTGTACCTAACTAATGAATAGGATTTCATTAAACGTTACAGATCAAAAGAAAACCCTTCAATAGAAGGGCTTTCTTTTCTTTTCCAATGAACCCCTTGACTTATCAAATGGGCCCCCTCTGATTTATTTCATTAAAGCCGTAATCTCGGAAATCATTTTTTGAGCATTGTTAGCTGCTGGATAGTTGTCCAAAGCCATTTGATAATGTAATAGCGAATTTTCATAATCCTTATTATTAAAATAATACTCTCCCATAGAGTCATGAGAATTATACCCATCTGGACGAGTCTGGCAATACCTTTCAAAATATTCCTTGGCTTTGTCCATATTTTCATTTTTCATGTAGAAATATCCCAGATTATTCAACACTGCGCCGTAGTTTCTACCGTCACTTTTGAAATCTTCCAGCATTTTGAGCAACGCATCTTCTGCTCCTTCTTCCGCTGTCATCCCAAAAGTGTACCAGTACCTCATGAATCCCCCTCTAGGCTCATTTTCGTACATTTTTTTCCAAATTATATGGTTGTCAGCACCTAAAACTTGCCTCTTTCCTTTTTCGTTTTTTTCGTCTAAAAGGGAAACAAATAATTTTGAGTTGACGTTTTTGTCCGCTGCCAAGACTTTGGCTCTTGCATAATGAAATTCTTGATTTTCAGAATTTGCATTAGAGAATTGGGCCAACATGACATGTGGTCCAAACAAGGTGCTGTCAAGCTGTGTGGCTGCTTCAAAAAATACAAATGACTTGTCAAATTCAACATTCATGACATGTTCCATTCCGCGAGTCACCATTTCATTGGCGACCTCATTATCACCGTACCATTCTATATAAAGACTAGGTGCTTCTGCCTCAGGAGCTTGCGTTTCTGGTGGTTTTTGATTGCAAGAAATGGCAATTAAACTAATAAAAAATACATAAAATAAATTTTTCATATGGTTTTAATTAAGTGGTTTGATTAAAAATAGCTACTCCCTCCTCCTTTGGAGACCCCTCCCTTTCTTGCACCCATTGAGAATTTAAGACTCAGTTGACGCACTCCATTTTAACCCAGATGAAGGATAGTAGCTTAAGTTTATTTATTTAAAAAGATAAATTTTTGTAAAACGACTCGATCAGTTAGCTCTCTCAATTTCATCATTTTTTGATAGGTCTTATCGGCATCTTGTGAAGGTTGTGAAGCCTCTTTGAGATAATCAGAATAGGTATCATACCAATCTACTGTAAAATGAGTCCAAGACATTTCTGTACCTATTCGGTCAATTCTTTTGGCCAAACTCCATCCTTTTCGGGCCGTATTGTCCGGTATTGAAGGCGTCAACGATTTTTCTAAGTCTTCATAGGACTTATATTTTCCATGCTTGGCTTTCATTAAATTCATCACCACAATATCAGGATATTCAGTGACCCCTTTTTGCAATACCTCAGAAACATTGACCACCGTCGTGGTTCCGACAATTTTTCGGTTCTCTCCAATGCTTTGACCAATCATTTCTCTATGGCTTTGTGTGATATTTGGCATCCGCTCTGCCCAAGTATCTGAAGTATAATCATCATCCACTTGATCCAAATCATAAATCGCAACGACCACATGGGTAAAAGGCTCTTGAGGGCCATTGATTACCTTCCAGGCATGCCAACCCAATAACTGCCCATCGTCAATAAGCTTTTGATTGTATCTTTTGAAATAGGTATTTAAATGAGCGTCATAAACTCCTGGATTTTCTGCATCCACAAAGGAAAAATCAAGGACTATGTTTTGACTGAAGGCGACATTCACCTGGCACCATACGGCACATAAAATAAGTAGTTTTTTCATAATTGGTTGTATTTAGTTGTTAAACCAAATATATGAAAATCTAATTACAATTTAAAACAAAGCCTAACGTGTGGAATATAAGGGGTTCTTTCAAGATTTCTATAGAAACTTTCCCTTTGCTTATTCTATCAAATACACTGAATTGTACTTTTTAAACACTGCCCTCAGGTAACATTTGGGCAGGGATTCTCCCATTCATTACCCGAAACCATATCGGTGGAACCAATGCCAAAAGCATGGCCGTGGGGTAACCAAAAGGAAGTTGTGGACTTTCTTCTTTATGTTCTAATACTTGATACTTCTTATTTGACTTGAAATGGTGATCACTGTGCCGCGTAAGCTCGTATAAAACAATGCGCCCCATGATGTGATTTGAATTCCAGGAGTGAAGGGCTGTGATCTGTTCATATTTTCCTGAAGGTAACGCTACCCGTCGTAAGCCATAATGCTCGATATAGTTGATCGTTTCTAAAAACAAAAAAGAACTGATTCCTACGATCAGACCCATGAGTAAACCATCCGCACCCAAGTAAGCAAAGATCAAACCTAAATAGAGGCCTTGAAACAGCAGATAGAACAGCATATCATTGTCAAAAGAAAAGAATGATTTTTGTTTGTTGGCCAGAAATCGAAATTGAATGTTCCAGGCATTTTTATATTGATTGATCACCGAACTAATCCAAAAAGAATAAAGCGGTTGATTGTATCTTGCCGTAGCCGGATCATTGGGTGTGGCCATATGTTTATGATGGCCATAGTTGTGTTCAAGAAAGAAATGCATATACAAGCAAGGCATGTACAGCAGCTTCGATAAGGTGCGTTCAAATCTTGATGATCGATGGCCCAGTTCATGAGCAACGTTGATCCCATTGGTCGCCAACAAAATCCCCAAAGAAGACAGTATGCCTATCCTTTCATAAGTCCACAAAGCATCTTGATGCAAGGTTACCAGACCATATCCAAGCAAGCCAAAAACAATAGGTACATTGAGATAAAGCATCAAATCAAAAAGTTTCTTTTTGATTCTGTCCTCCTTTTCTTGGTCAGAATAAACCGTATTGGATTGCCTCAACCAAAATTCCAATAAAGGAATGATGACAAAAGCATAAAAAACCGCGCTAAATGCCCACATCCCTTGAAAATAAATAGAAAAAAAGGTGCTGAGCGGGATGGTATAGGCAAATAAATATTTCAGATCACGCATAATTCTTACTTTTTAGCTTAAGCAATATAGCTATTTTTTCAAAGTTAAAGCCATTTAGAGATTCCACTTATCTCCATATTAAAGCTGTGCCCTCCTCCTGACCTAAATACTTCTTCGTCCTTACAAGCTTAATGGATGGCTAAAGCGTGGCCGGTAACACCTTTCATCTTAAGTTGAAACATTTGTTGGCCTCACAGAAAATAATGGCCATTTTAGTGGTGAAATACATTCCTAATTTAAGCTATTCAGATGTTATTCTTTGGATGATGATTTAGTGGGATAGGCATACCAATCAATTTTTCGAGAGAGGTACATGGTGATGGCCAAAACGAATAACAATCCTAAACTTCCCACAAGGAGTGCATAATCCTCAATTTGAATAATTAAATAAATAAACGCGTAAAGCAAGATTAAAATCCCACCAATGACT
>CAJJCN010000073.1 GCA_905182655.1 Flammeovirgaceae bacterium UBA4465 | reverse complement strand
AAATTAAAAACTACTTGTACTGACATACAAAAAAAAATAGATGTATTGTAATTCAGCTATTTTTAAATGAGCTAAAATCATCTCCAACCCTCAGTAAATTTATCTCATCCAAAGGCATGGCTTGTTTCCAATTTAATTTTGTGTAATGGATTTAAGCTAAGACAAAATCAAGAAGTTATACAAGAAAAAAAAGTATAGTTTGGGTACCTAAACGTCCAATTTGACTCCGTTGGGCATGTGTGCCTATATGAATTCTAGAGACACATTGACTCAAGTTGGAATGCGTAAGAGGGGACATTCTGAAGATTATCTTCATTTTGAAAATTTTGGATCAAAAAAGCATAGCCTAGGTCGAAGTAGTATTGGTTTATTGGGTGATTTTTAGTGAGGTCAAATCTATTTTACTTTTGCATTACAGCTATCCGATAGCGCTTTTGACACCTAGGTTGACCTATTATCATTATTATTTTCAAGTATTTATATTTGATAAATCTTGTAAAACGGATTATTCGTTTAATGGACGAGTTGGACAAGCAATTTGTATACCCTTATTCTACTGTCTTTTGAATCTTTTTGTTTTTCAATAGGACTCATTTCCATATCTAATAAAATTTTAATTTTTGTATTCAAATCAGAGATGATTTTATCTTTCAATCTTATTTTTTGTGAATAAGTAATTTCTTTCGAATCTAATAAGCTAATGATTTGGGTTATTGATATTGGATTGGATTTATGAAAAAGTTGTAATATTTGCTGCTCTATGACATCAATTTCAATCTTCTTTTTACCAAGGTTAATTGAATTGCTTTTTACAAAAATTATTTTCTTTTCTTTTTTTCTTTTTTTGTTAAGGAAGTTAAAAGCTATCAGGATTACCGTTAGAAATCCAACAATCCAAATTATCAAACTGGTATTATCGTGTGTGCTAATTTGCCGCTCAACCTTAAAATTACCTGCCTTTGAATGCTTATTGACTGAAATTTGTTTTTCCTCATTAGATGAACTGGTGAAATAGAATAAATTAGCATCTTTACTAAAGATGGGATAATTTTTAACTAGTTTTTCAATTAAGGGAAAATTTTCAATTTGTTCAAAAGTATTGTTTTCTAAGTTGAATGCATACAGTTGATTTTGATTCGTGAAATAAAATTTATTATTCATTACAAAGTCATTTTTTGAAAATGTCAGTGTTTCGAAATAGTCAAAATCCAAAAGATGCTCCCATGTTTTATCTTTTAAATTAAATCGCCAAACATCTTTTAGTGGATATGATTTAGTTCTGTCAAATGGGTCGATTGTTTCACCGCCAATTTTATAAAAATAATTTTCAACAACAAAGAATTTTGAATCAAAGGAACCTAAAGGAAGTATTTGTTCATCAATTATTTCAACTTCCCACTCATTAGACTCAATGTCAAAAAAAGTGAAAAAATTTCTAGCATCAAAAAACCCATACCCCCCATGTCGATAGATTTTTTTTTCATAGGTGAATATTGAAGACATCATTTGACTTCTATGACCATATGAATTATCAATTCTCTCTAATTCATCATTATGCCACCTGTAAACAAAGCCTCCATTTTCATTAATAAAGTAAAAGATACTATCAATGGCTACAGCTACTGAATTATTTACTTGCTCAAATTGATTGACGGTCAATGGTAGTTTTCCAATTATTTGACCTTCTACCCTTGTAAGAGTTATTGATTTTGATGTTTTGTACAATAAAACTTCAGAAGCTGGAATGTAATCAACCGATAATGGTATCTCAGTTGTTAGTTCCTCAAAATTTAAGAGAGACTGAAAAAACATGATCAAAATGAAGCAAATAATCATTCTTTACTATTAGTTGTTAAATAGACAAATCGTTAAAAAGTGCTAACGGCTCTCATATCAAATTCACCAAAATAATTAGAAAAACTCTAATAATAGCTATCAGTAAACCCAGCGATGTTATCGATTGGTAAATGCATCAGATTTAATTATTTTTTAAAAGTTAACACACTATCTGTAAAGCTTTTCCTGTTGTCATGAGATTAGTAAAAGTATGGACTTGACCAAAGCACATAGGGGGGATCTAATCCATAATTACTTCGAAGTAAAATCTCTTTATTTTGGTTTGATTATAGCACTAAATTAAACTGATTATTTTGATTTGTTGCTAAATATTGCGTGTATTGTATTGGTACCCAATTTCAAATGAGCGGAACAGCCACCCTTAGTGAATTATTCTCATCCGAAGGTTCAGAATGAGCCAACGCACCCAAGGCTTTACCTCCCCTCATTATAGCTTCCCATCAAAGGTTTAAGATACCTTATAGGAAACGTTGATAACTATCAAAAAACCAACCTATGATAATCATAAAAAAATAATAAATGATACGCCATATCAACAATTAATTTTTCTTGATCATTTGACTGTTATTTTGGCCGACTGTACCTTAAATTAGGATGTTAATAGATTAAAAAAAGACCTCATTCATTGAAAAAAGATTATCTAGCCATTTTTAAGCGTTTTGTGCCCCTAGAGGCTGCTGATTATTGCTTGGCACTCTATCAACAATATGGATTTGAATTTAAAATCAAAAAAAGCAGACGCACAAAATTTGGAGATTATCGGTTTGAGCCTACCCAACAAAAACATGTCATCACCATCAACAATGACCTGAACCATTATTCTTTTCTGATCACCTATTTGCATGAAGTCGCGCACCTAATCACCTATCAAAAACATAAAAATCAAGTAAACCCTCACGGTAAAGAATGGAAAAATGCATTCAAAATGGTTTCATTGCCCGTACTTAATCCACAAGTTTTTCCCGATCTCCTCCTCAAAAAACTGGCACATTACCTGCGCAGTCCCAAAGCTTCGAGCTGCTCTGATCCAAATCTGTATGCCTTACTCAAGCAGTATGACCACCCCGATGATACCTGCCTACTCAAAACACTCCAAGTTGGGGATCAATTCTTATTCAATAAAGCTTCTTATCAATATCTTGAGCTAAAAAGAACCCGCATCCTTTGCCTTCAAATCAATAGCGGCAGAAAATACCTCATCGCTCAGATCGCCTCAGTCAAGAAAATCTCATCCTCAGATGGATAATCTTCTACTGATCAAACCCGAAACTAAAATAAAAAAAGCACTCGGAGTTAAAGTCCGCCATTTATCTATCTCTAGGGTGCCTCCCATATTCAAATAAGTATCTAGGTTATACTTAGCCATTTCTTCCCTTAAAAAATCCGGAAAGCTCACACATGCAATCCAACCCTCTTCGACTTCTTCGAACCATTCTTCATAATAACTGTCATCACTGCCATGGAAGTTCAGCACATTCTCTCCAATCAAGATGAATTTATTGATTCCTTCGGCAAGTAGCACTTCAATAATATTTCTTTTTAGGAGCATGATGTCATTGTTGATTGCATCGTTCCATTCTCCAATAAACTCTAGTATGCTGTAGCCTTCCTCATAATCACTGAAGAGTATTTTGATATAAAGCGTTTCGGAGCCAAAATTATCCCAAGCGGGGTCTATGTAGTAGCCGTATATTTTCTCTGAATAGGTATCATAATTATAGGTTTTTCCTGAGAATGGTGAACGACCGTCTGTACTCGAATCATAGTACTTGAGCCAGTTATAAAAAGGTTCTATCTGATGCATTTTATGTCAACCTAAATTATATACTCAACTTTTATTATGTGCATCTATGGCCTTGCGCACCGAACCATGGGCATTGAGTAGGGTCTCTGCTTCCGTTCGATCAAGGCTGGTCTCCATAACAATCATTTTGATGCCCCGATCTATCAACTTATCATTACTGAGTTGCATGTCTACCATTTTATTGCCTTTTACCCTACCCAACTGAATCATCACCGCAGTGCTGATCATATTGAGTACCAACTTCTGCGCAGTGCCTGCCTTCATCCGGGTGCTACCAGTGACATATTCAGGACCCATGACGATCTCAATAGGAAATTCCACAGTCTGGGCGAGCGTACTGTCTGGATTACATACGATACATCCCGTCAACAATCCATGCTTTTTGGCTTCCCGCACACCGCCCAATACATAGGGTGTTGTACCCGATGCGGCCAGTCCAATCAAACTATCTTGAGCCGTCAGATGGTAGGCACTTAGATCCGTCCAGGCCTGCTGATCATCATCTTCAGCAAATTCTACTGCTTTTCTAATGGCGCCATCACCTCCCGCAATGATGCCGATCACCACATCATGGCCCACGCCGAAGGTGGGTGGACATTCTGAAGCGTCTAAGATGCCCAAACGACCACTGGTTCCTGCACCTATATAAAAGATTCGACCCCCTGACTTCATCCTGACAACGACTTGCTCGATGAGGGATGCGATCTGATCCAATTTTTTGGACACGGCAAGCGCTACTTTTTGATCTTCTTTATTGATCCCTTCCAGTACCTCGCCTAAAGCTAGTTTTTCTAAATCTTGATAGTGAGAAGATGACTCTGTGATAGACATTAACCTTAATATTTTATGATAATTTATGATAATTCGCCAGACCTTCGATAGGGGTTGGCACAATAGAATGAATAGCGATACCAATAGATGCAGCGGCCGCTTCAAGAACGGTACTGAATTGATAAGCAATCGATCCGGTATAACTGACCAAGGTACCTGGATTGTAATTACCAGCTACGGCTTTAAAATGTTCTAAAAATGCCTGATACACCAATTGATGACAATAAGGGTGCGCCAAATGGGCGTGTAAAAATAGGCTAAAACTTGCTAAAAATGCCTTGGAACCTGTAGGGTCATACACCTTACTGATCAAGGTCGCTTCATCGAGTTTATAGGCTTTTCGAAATTCATCTTCCAAGTCAGCCGGTAATTTTTGACGGGCAAAATCTGCTAATAATTTTTTTCCAAAAGCAGCCCCACTTCCCTCATCACCTAGTATATAGCCTAGAGAAGGGATTCTTTGCGTGATCACCTTACCATTGTAATAGGCAAAATTGGCACCTGTACCCAAGATCCCAATCCATCCTGGAGAAGTCTGGTAAGCTCCTCTTGCCGCCCCTAAGAGATCATTTTCAATCGCAATTTTTGCCCTTGGAAAGCTCTTTTTAATTTCATTCTGCGCATTTCTTCTCTGACGCGGAACATCCAATAACCCCGCAAAATACAAAAACACTTGATCCGCCTCACTAAAAGGTTGAAGGGACTTCGCTACCTTCTTCAAGAATTCAGTCAGTTTTTCGTGTACTAGGTTCACTCCAATGGTCTTGAATGTTCTATAAACTCCATTTTCCAACACCATCCATTCAGTCTTGGTACCTCCTACGTCACCTATCAATATCATCAACTGTCTATTCTATATGCAACGTACATCATTTGCGTTAACAACAAAAAACAACGCTGAACAAATATCAGATGTCACCCAATCATATCTCATGATTTCAAAAAAAAATCACAAAAACATTGAGTTTTGCACGGCGATACTTATTTCAAACTAAAAGACAAAAAAAGAGCGGACATTACAGTGCCCGCTCTCCTATATCTAATTGTTTAGTATTTACTCTAAAATCATCAAGGTACTGACCATATAGCTGTTCAATATCTCAACCTCTCCCCTGTTTTCAATCATTTCAGCAAATGCCTTAGATGCTCTTATCTTGTCCATGGTAAGCTCGACATCACTTAAGTTATCTCCGTAAAATACCGCATAATGAGTGGCCCCATTCCTACCCATATTCATCTTACCAAAACCCATCGAACGGTCACCTAAAATATCTGCTGCTTGCTTCACAAACTTATTATGAGCGTCGAGATACTTCTTTGAATCAGCTACCTTCATGATCCACATTTGTCCAACATTATTTTTTTCTCGATCCCCTTCAATCCATGCCAATGATTTTCCTGTGTACGAGCCGGGTGCTTTGGATTGCTGATGCATCCACATCCCCCTCAAAAATGCATCCCATTCAACATCGCTGGTCTCTTCTTTTGAACCCCAATTTGCAGGATCTCCCGTCAAAAGGACACGATGGGTAACGTTATCTAAAAATCGCACTCTTTGTAATATGGCAGATCCAGAATTTCTTTCTCTATTAAAAAACTGTTCAAATATTTTTCCTACTTCTGCTTCAGATCCATTTTTAAAATCCCAGTTATATACACGAAGACTTTGTGCATAAGAAAAGCTGGTTGCCATCAATGCTATAATGATAAATACATTTTTTTTCATGATTCATTTGTTTGGTTAATAATACCCAATGTTATCATTATTTTTTTAAATAAAAAAAAAGAACTGTGGTAAAGTTGACTCTACTCCAAATCGAAGGACTACTTTAAGTTGATCAGCGTAATACCGCTGCCCCCGCGATCTACGTCCTCATCATGCATCGTTTCGATGTTGCGATAGGTTTTGAGGTGGGTTCTGATCACCTCTCTGAGCACCCCATGACCTTTCCCATGAATGATCTTCAAGTTTGCGTTGCCCAAGACAATGGCGTCATCCATAAAGGCATCTAAAATAGCTAAGACTTCCTCCGGTCGCTTTCCCCTCACATCTAGTTCTCTATTAAAATGCTCTTGCCTTTGAGCTAAATCAAGACCTCCAATACGCTTTTTTATTTTAGTTGTGTTCGAAGTAGGGCCTGAGATTTTCTCCAATCGATCCAGTTGAACAAAAGAGGTCAAAGACCCAAAAACGACTTGGGCTTTTTTCCCTTTGACGTGTAGTAAGGTACCTGTGCCCTCATGATTTTTGATGCGCACTTGATCTCCAACCTTAAAAGTGGCTGAATGAGCCTTTCTTTTTTCAGATGTAATGGCCATTTTCAATTTCAAATCCGTAATGCTTTCCCGACCTGCACGCGTTTTTTCTTTGTCTGCATTGGATTCTTTGATATCCCGAATGACCCGCTCTATTTCTTTATTGGCACCCTCTAAAATTCGACCCGCTTCTAACTTTGATTCGCGGATGATTCGCTTTTTGTCTGATTCTAACATCTCCTTGAGAGATAAATAATCTTTGCGTAATTGCTTCAATTGGGATTCTTTGTGGGTTAAGTCTTCGTTGAGTTTCTCATATTTTGCCTTATCGCCTTGCAACTCAGTCAACATTTTGTCATAATCCACCTGACTGACCCCTATTCTGCTTTTTGCATAGGCGATTAAATCATTATTCAAACCAATTTTTCGTGCGATTTCCAAGGCAAAAGAGCTGCCGGGCTTTCCTATCTCCAACTCATAGAGTGGAACCAAATGATCGGTATCATAACGCATCGCCCCATTGATCATACCCTTGGCATGGTCTGCATATTTTTTAATATTGGCATAATGTGTAGTAATGACCCCATATGACTGTTGATGAACCAGTCTATTCAGCAATGCCTCGGCAATGGCTCCACCAAATTGAGGCTCTGTACCCGTGCCAAATTCATCCATCAATATCAAGGATTTTCGGTCCGCCCATTCACTGAAATATTTCATGGCAGTGAGTCGACTACTGTAGGTACTCAAATCATTTTCTAGCGATTGTGAATCTCCGATATCAATAAATATTTGATCAAAGACGCCAAACGTAGAAGCAGGATCCACAGTAACTGGAAACCCACATTGGAGCATATATTGCAACAACCCTACGGTCTTCATGGCTACCGACTTTCCTCCCGCATTAGGACCAGAAATAATTAAAAACCTATGCTCTTGATGGGATAAATGAAGATCCAAAGGCACCACTGCTTTCTGCTGCTCCTGATTGACCTTCCAAAGCAGTGGATGTACGGCCTTGATCAGTTCCATGCCTGGCGTTTTTTTGAGTATCGGGATACAGGCTCCAAATTGATGCGCAAACTTTGCTTTCGCTTTTATAAAATCTAGTTTAGGTAGGAAGTTCGCACCTCTTTCAAGCTCATTTAAATTTATCCTAACCCGATCACTCAATTGAGTCAAAATCCTATGTACCTCGCGTTGCTCTTGATAGCCCAACTCACGAACCATATTATTCAATTCAAGTACTTGGGTCGGTTCCATGAAGACGGTTTGTCCGGTAGAGGATTCATCATGGACAAATCCTGCGACTTTTCGCTTGAATTCCGCTTTAACCGGGATCACCAATCTACCTTCTCTGATGGTGATTTCACCACTCTCATCCGTAAAATGATCTTTCTTGACTTGATCAAATATGGTTCTGATGGATTTGCGTACCTTTTGTTCTGATTTTACGATGTCACGTCGGATTTTCATAAGCGCTGGACTCGCACTGTCGCGTACTTCTCCCCGCTCATCGATCACTTCATCTATCTTATCTGATAAGGCTTGATCTACCTCAAAATCACCTGCGAGTTGGGCCAGCCAACTATAGGATTCCTTGTTCTTAGAAAGAAATTGCTGCCACTGACTTAAAATTCTATTGCCTTTGCTTAATAAGAAAAAATCATCAGCACCTAGATAACTGCCTTTCAGCTTTATTTTAATCAAAAGCGGTTTTATATCTTCTAAATTGCCTTTTGGATAGCCTGCATCATTTTCTGTGATTTTGATATAGTCTGAGGTTTGCATCAGACGTTGCCTGATCTCCGCAAAATCAACTGAGGGTAATGTCGACATCACCAATGCTCCTGAAACAGGCATTTGACAATAGCCTTTGATGAGATCTCGTATCTGGTCAACTTCTAATTTTTGCTCAATTTGATTTGGGTAAATGCGCATTAATGGATTCTCTTGGTGTTCTCTCTGAGCAAAAGACTATCTATGATAGCCGTATAAACGTTTTCAAATAAGCTGGGGTGCTGCATGTAATAAGCCAAGTTTTGAGTATAAACCAAAGAATCTACACCATGTTTTTCTAAAATTAGTTTTTCGAAATGATCATAAATCTGAAAAGAAGTATCTCCTTTTTTTCCAAGAGTATTTATTTTTGATTCCAAAAGATGGACATCGAGCAAAATATTACTCATGACCACTTCGTTGAGTAATGGGTCAGGGATCTGATCGGAGGTACTACACCCCATGATCATGCAAATAATAAAATAAAAAGAAGGTCGCATTAGATAAAGATTAATGTATATAGTTTTGCCACTAAATTAGGGTACATGAAGGAAATCCTCAAGAAGTTACGAAAATATGAGATAAGAGTGCGAAAAGCAATTAACTCTCAAATGCAAGGTGATTTTAAATCTATATTTAAAGGATCGGGACTTGAATTTGATGACGTGAGAGCTTATCAATATGGAGATGACATCCGATCGATAGACTGGAACGTGACTGCAAAAGGTCAAGGGACCTTTGTTAAAACGTTCAAAGAGGAAAAAGAACAAACCGTATTTTTCATGCTTGATGTATCTGCTTCACAGCAAATAGGTAAAGAAGGAAAACAGAAAATAAACATTGGTAAAGAATTAGCTGCGCTACTGTCTATCTCTGCCATTAAAGAAAACAGTCAGGTAGGTCTCATGTGTTATTCGGATCAAGTAGAAAGTTATATTAAGCCGGCCAAAGGCATCAAACATTCTTATGAAATCATCAATTCATTATTCAAACTGGTGCCCAAATCCAAAAAAACTGACTTAAATAAAGGAATTAAATACCTGCTCAACTTACTCAAAAGACGAAGTGTCATTTTTGTTATTTCAGATTTTATAGATGAGGGCTACCTTCAAAGCCTTAAGGGTATGGCACGTAAACACGATCTCGTCGTGATTCAACTCTATCATCCAAGAGAATCTCAATTCCCTAAGGTGGGGATTGTTCCACTGTACGAAAACGAATCGCAGCAAAACATCTGGGTGAACAGTTCGTCGGCTAAGTTTAGAGAAATGATGGATCAAACCCATCTTATAAACACCGCCGATTTGGATCGCTTTTGTGCGCGCAATGATGCCAATTACACCAGTATCTCAACCGAAGAAGACTACATCCCTGGACTGCTTAAATTATTTACCCGTAGAAATAAAAAATCATCACAACGTGCCCGATAAACGTCACTTCTTCATCTCATTATTGATGCTTTCTGTGCTGCTGGTACAGGGCCAAGAAATTAAAATCAAAGGAGGGTTCATTGAGGACAGTCTCCAGCTTGGAAGCACCGTCCATTATTGGGTTACGGCCGAATACCCACAGGAAATCGAAGTCCTTTTTGCTGATAGTAATTATAATTTCAGCCCTTTTGAATATGCCAATAAATTTTTCATAGAGACCGAATTAAGAAACGATAATGCTTTTGATTCTGCGGTATATGGATTTCAGTCTTTTGAGATCGATCTCATTCAAAAACTGCAATTACCTGTCTTTGTCATTCAATCAAATGATTCTATTGTTTTGGCTACGCCTCTAGACTCCCTCTTTTTTGAAGAACTGGTACCCATTCAGCAGGTCAGTGACACTACCCAATTGATTCAAAACACGCAATACAACCCCGTAGCCCAACGGTTCAATTATCCGTTAATGTGGATCCTTTTTGGGGTATTGTTGGTCATCTCCCTCCTGGTTTTCTTTATTTTCGGTCAAAAAATAAGAAATCACTTCACTATCAGGAGGCTCAAAAAAGAATATGGCCTCTTTTCAAATTTCATCAATCAATCCATCCATGCCCTCAAAGAAAACGTGGACCACGATAGGGCCGCACAAGGGCTCACTCAGTGGAAAAATTATCTCGAAAGACTAGAGCTTCAACCTTTCAGTAAACTGACCACAAAAGAAATACTAGCGCTAGAATTTACCTCAGAGCTCAAAGAAGCTCTCAAAAATATTGACAGAAGCGTCTATGGCAACCATTCGGATACAGAGCTCTACAAGAGTTTTCAGGACATAGAAGATTTCACACAACATAGGTTTCATATTAAAATTGAGGATATCAAAAATGGAAAATAATCAAATCTCTTGGTTTTCTCCTTACTGGTTCACCATGGAACGTTTAGGGACTTTTGATTGGCAAAATGCCCTTTGGCTGTATGCCCTTTTTTTAATTCCCTTGGCCTTTCTGTTCCGATGGGTCATGCGCAAATTTTATAATCAAAAATTGCCTGTTGCTTTGAACAAAGAAGATATCAAAAGCGATGCCCTAAGCTTTTTAAGGTTTATCCCACCTCTTCTGATGGCAGCTGTCATGGCTTTGGTGATTTTGGCTTTGGCACGTCCGCAAACCACAGATGAGCAAATCGAACAATGGAGCGAAGGCATTGACATCATGATGGTAATTGATATTTCAGAATCCATGCAAATTCAAGACTTTCAACCCAATCGATTGGAGTCGGCAAAGGAAGTAGCAAGAAATTTTGTAAAGGGCAGGTTTCAAGATCGTATTGGACTGGTTGTTTTCTCTGGGGATGCCTATTCGAGATCTCCCCTCACGACCGATTATGAGCTTTTAAATACCTATATCGATGGTATAGATTTCAGTTTGATCGAAAATCGGGGAACGGCCATCGGCAGTGCATTGGCTGTGGGTACCAATCGGCTAAGAGAATCTGAATCTGAATCCAAAGTCATGATCTTGTTGTCCGATGGGGACAACACGGCAGGCAATATAGATCCCATTACTGCCGCTAAATTAGCAGCCGCCTACAACATCACTATCTATTCTATTGCGATAGGTAAGGAAGGTAAAGTCCCGTTTGGCCAAGACTTTTTTGGTCGACCCCGCTATGTTGAGAATACCTTGGACGAAACCAATCTGAGAGAAATTGCCAAAATTGGTAATGGTAAGTTCTATCGTGTCTCAGATAAAGCAGCTTTAGAAGCTGTTTTCAATCAAATCGATCAGTTGGAAAAAGCAGAAATCAAAGAAACTAGATACAAAGACACCCTAGATTATTATTATATTTACCTACAATGGGCGATCGCTTTACTTCTTTTTTGGTTATTTTTAAAAACTACCTTCCTATCCAATCTGCTTTTGGATTGATCAGGACCATAGATCGTATCAAATGAAATACTCACGGACAACCCATAAAAAATGAAAGAAGATCTACGTAAGTTGTTTATAAGAGATTTAGGCAAACTAGAAAAAGAAATCAATGCCTATCGCCATGAATCTTCCCTCTGGCTTCTCGATAAAGAAATATTAAATTCTGCAGGAAACCTGTGTAAGCATTTGACCGGTAACCTGAAACATTTCATAGGTCATATCCTTGGGGAATCGGACTATATCAGAGATCGAGAAGCAGAGTTCAGCACACCGCACCTCTCCAAAGCGGCCTTGAGCCTCGAAATCGCATCCACTAAAGAAGCCATCAACCTCGCTTTCGATAAATTAGATGATGCCAAAATACAGCTGAAATATCCCATCGAAGTTTTCGGTTATGAAATGACGGTTCAATATTTTCTATTTCATCTATTGAGCCATTTGAACTATCATCTCGGTCAGATAAATTACCACAGACGACTTCTGGATAGGCCTTGATCAAGATGTTATAAAGGCATAGCCTATGCGCAGGCTGAACAATAGCATCACAATGCTCAATACTTTATTCACACTGGCGATGACTTTTGGTTTGATGAGGTCTTTTAATTTCTGTGCCAACATAGATTTCGATATGTCAAGGATCAAGGAAATCGTCAATACACCCAAAAAGAAATACCTATTGCCCTTGTCATCATAATTGTAATTGGCTTCCACCACCGAGGTAAGAGAAATCCAAAAGACCAATAAAAATGGATTTAATAAGTTGATGATCATTCCTTTAACAAAGTATTTAAAAGAAGCATTCAACGGCGTGATTACCTCTTTTTTGCCCGGATGATAGGGCGTCTTGAACCAATAATACATCCCTGCACCCATCATGGCAATCATGGCCGTACCATTTCTGATCTCTATGGTATCGGGATGATTCAACACATCTGATAATCCATAAAGTGAAACAGCAATAAATAAAAAATCAATGAAAAATGCGCCCAATATGAAGAGCAAACTGCGCTTGACCCCCTGCTGAATACTCGTTTGAATTAAAGCAAAAAAAGTAGGCCCGAAAACAAAAATCAACACTAAACCGAAAAACAGGCCATTGAAAAACGGAGCAATCATGGCGCAATACTAACCCCAAATGACTTATAAAACATTCCAATGAGTTAACTACCCATTAAATGATAAACATACTCGGGGCCTATCGCTACTAATGGAACGCTTTAAATGAGTTATTTGAAATGATGCTTAAAAACATACTTAAAAAGCATAAATAATTTTTTTTGAGTAAGATAAAGAGCTACTAATGATGGCTTGATAATTATAAAAAAAGGCCTCTAAAAGAGGCCTTAATCTATATTTTAAAATAAAATCTATCGCCATGCAGAACTAAGTTCCGGCAATCTCTTATGATGACGAATTCTTCTACCATTGGGCATTAAAGAATTTCTAAGGCGCTCCCGATCTTCCATGAATGAACCTTCTCCAAATAAATCGTTATATGTTTCAGCAAAGACAGGCATTTTTTCCCAAGCTTCCTCTTCACTCGTGAAATCTTTGTGATGAAATCTTACTTGAACCCAGTTCCCATCACATCCTGATATACAATTCATGACGCCAACCCTGTTTTCCATCTTCATTTCTTCCCAAGTTTTTTTGGCTCTTTCTCTATATCTCCAAAAATCTTTCTGCTTGTCGTCTTTAACATTGTAATAGATAATCCTTCTATGATTAACTCTATTGGTTACTGTTGGGTTATAAGTCATTTCTGTATTCGCTCCCCATATTCTATTACCAACCGATGTATGCAACGGACCTACTGTTTTTTGCCAAAAAGCGTTACCCGCTTTATCCTCAACATCAAATTCACTCATCGATTCGGCAACTTGAAGTCTGATATAATTGTAAGCATAAGGCCCAGTCATTATTTGAAAAGTAATCCACCTTGCTTGGTCATCTTTGCTATTGTACATCTGATTTTTCTTGGCCACAGCGGCTTCAAATTTAGCAACGTTTGCAGGATCGACGTCCAAGCGTCGCGATTGAATAACTTGCGATTGCGCCGTAGTTAAAAATAGCGTGGTTATTAATGTAAAAATTATTTGTTTCATGGTATTTGATATTTGGTTTGATGGTTAAGATAAGAATCTTATTTGTAATGAACCGTATAATAACTTATAAAATGAAATTTTGAGACGATCCACATCTATGTTGGTTAGCCATGCGGTTAAATGAGGCTACGATTTATATCTTTTCATTTTAACTAGAAAAGGAATATGGCTGACCATTTCCAGATATGATTATATGAAAGAGCTACTTCCAAAAAGCAAAATAGTTGATGGGTTACTTATTCATCACATACCATAATATGTCCACATACAAATCAATACTACCACCTGCCCGTACTTTTAATTAATGTTAGTTAGCATAAATACTATCAGTAATGTGCATGTTCGAGGCATTGACACGTTTTGTTAAGATTCTACTAAATCAGTATAAAATCCAGTTTTAAAAATTAAAAGGCCTATTTTATTCGCCATTAATAGTCAATATTAGTTTAGTTGCAATTATCGATTCACAGACTAATTTTGTGATTTTCTATCATTTACTTTTTAATTTTTCCATAGCTTATACCTTAGATGAAATTTTTATTCAAATCTAGATGTTACATAAAATTAACTACTCTTCTCTAAGTTTAAGTTGAGAATTGAGGCAATAATGCTGAATACTTTTATGTCAAACATAAAATTCAATACTTTCGAAATCTATTTGATC
>CAJJCN010000072.1 GCA_905182655.1 Flammeovirgaceae bacterium UBA4465 | reverse complement strand
ATTTGTTTACTAAGACGCTCATGGTTTATATTAAATTCACGCAAAAATAGTCTAATTGAGGTCAAACTCAAATGATCTCAAAGAAGATCTCTTCTTGTCCTTCTAATGGCTAGATAATCTACTTTTCAAAAGATGATGATCTATGAATTCTCTTACCGCTCCAGCTCCTCCCTTTTTATGCATGACCCGTTGTGCGATTTTCAGGACTTCCTCACTTGAATCAGCAGGGCAAGCGGAACATCCTACTGCTTTCATCACCTCTATATCATTGATATCATCACCCATATAAGCGACCTCATTTCGGTTCAAACCTAACTTACTAAGCCATTGATCCATAACCTCTAATTTAGGTTTTTGTCCTACATAGACATATTTCAAGCCTAACATATCAGCCCGATCATCAATCATTCTACTTGAATAGCTGTGACTGATAATACCCACTTCAATCCCCTGAGAAATAGCCTTTCTAATCCCCATGCCATCTTTTGCATTGAATTTCTTAAACTGCTTACCTTCATCCGATAGGTAAATGCCTCCGTCAGTAAGGGTCCCGTCTACGTCTAGAATTAAAAATTTTATAGCTTCCATTATGATGTTATTGCTTTTCTCACTTTTACTACTTTTTGCAAAAGACTCCTCAATTCATCGAGCGGTAGCATTGATTTTCCATCACTCAACGCTTGACCGGGATTTGGATGGGTTTCTATAAATAAACCATCTGCACCAGTAGCAATAGCAGATAAAGCCACCGAAGCGATCATTTCGGGATCTCCACCACTGATCCCATCTTTTTGATTGGGCTGTTGCAATGAATGTGTACAATCCATGACCACCGGTACCCCATGCTTTTTAAGCTTGGGGACTGCCGTTACATCTACCACTAAGTTTTCATAACCAAAAGTAAAGCCACGTTCACAAAGCCATATGTTTTGATTACCTGTGGACTGGACCTTTTCTAAAGGATATTTCATGGCCTCTGGCGATACGAATTGTCCCTTTTTGATACTTACTCCTTTACCCGTTTGGCCTGCCGAAAGCAACAACTCGGTCTGCCTACATAAAAAAGCTGGAATTTGTAATATATCTACATAATTGGCCACCAATTCAGGTTCATGACTTTCATGCACATCTGTGATGGTTCTCACACCTAGTTCTCGTCCAACACCTTGTAAGATCTCCAAACTTTCTTGAAAACCAATCCCTTTAAAACTATCGATTCGGGTCCTATTTGCTTTTTTGTAAGAAGCTTTAAAAATAAAATCAATTCCTAACTCATCACAAATTGACTTGACTTCCTTTCCAATAATAAGAGGGGTCTCGCTATTTTCAATAATACAAGGACCTGCGATTAAAAATAATTTATTCATTTGTTCTACTTTTCTTTCCTAAATAACCACTATGGTGCCTTTTGGCATAATCTTCTTTAGTGAAATTGATTTTTTGCATCAATGTGACTACCAATATGTCGCCCAAAACCGTCATGACCGTAGTGCTCGTCGTTGGTGTCAATCCTAATGGACAAATTTCTTGCGGATTCCCTGTAGCGATAGAGACATCTGCTAAATGTCCTAATTCATTTTCAGGATGTCCTGTTAGAGTAATCAATTTCATCGTTGGATACAACACTCTGGCCAATGAGACCAATTGAATGATTTCGGCCGTTCGTCCAGAATTAGAAATCAATAAAAGCACATCTTGCTCTTGAAGCATTCCTAAGTCTCCATGTTGTGCCTCAGCCGGATGCATAAAAACAGCAGGTGTACCTGTAGAGCTCAGCGTTGTTGCAATATTATATCCTATTTGACCCGCTTTTCCCATACCGCTAACGACCACTTTCCCTTTTTGAACATGTACTGCTTCAAACATCAAGTCTATAGCTTGCGCTATGCTGTTATCCATCGGTATATTTTGGATGGCCTTTAGCTCCTTTTTGATAAAACCCTCAATTACTCCTCTCATTGTCAATGAAAAAATCTGATCCGCTGCAAAGATAAGACAACGGCCCAAAGAAACATTATTAAAAAATTTAAGGACCCTTTAGAATTACTCAAAGTATGAAGTTTTGAATCTTTTAATTAAAATTTGAACTAAAAAGGCAAAACAAGTGTAGGGTTTATAAGAAAATTTGTGTAGTGTTTAGTTGGAAGCGGTCCAAAGTGGACCGCTTTTTTTATTTTAAAGAAGCGATCTGAGCTACCCGAACAAGAAGTAACCCTCCTCTCTCACGCTTTATTTCTCATGAAAATATTGATATAGTGTAATTTCAATAGTATTTTTAAAAAAAAATTCCAACCGGAAGGCCTGAGAATAAATTAAAAAAACCAAAAGCATTGAGTTCATGATTGACTTAAGAAGTGACACCATCACCAAGCCAACACCCACCATGCTAGAGGCCATGTTTGAAGCCCCGGTGGGTGACGACGTATTTGAAGATGATCCTTCTGTTAATCTGCTTCAGGATAAAGTCGCGGAGCTGTTTGGTATGCCTGCCGCCTTGTTTTGCCCCTCTGGAACCATGACCAATCAAATTGCGATAAGGATCAATACCTCCCCTCAAGATGAAGTTATTTGTGATCAAAATGCCCACATCTATTTATATGAGGGGGGAGGAATGATGCTAAACTCTATGGTGTCACCAAAATTATTAGTAGGTGATAAAGGAAGATTAACGGCGGCAATGATAGCCGCATCTATTAATCCTGATGACATACATCGGCCCAACACCCGTTTGGTTGCATTGGAAAACACCATGAACAAGGGTGGTGGTGCTATTTATGATTTTAATGAGATCATTAAAATTGCATCAGTGTGTAAAAAAAATGAATTGAAATTACATATGGATGGGGCGCGTCTGTTCAATGCCTTGGCAGTATCACAGGAGACTCCGGCAGATTATGGTGCCCATTTTGATACCCTCTCCATTTGCTTTTCCAAAGGTTTAGGAGCTCCTGTCGGATCTGCCCTTCTAGGCACAAAAGAAGCCATAAAGCAAGCTAAGAGAGTTCGTAAAGCTATGGGTGGAGGTATGCGACAAGCAGGTTATCTCGCCGCGGCTTGCACATATGCCCTGGATCATCACCTAGATAAAATCAAGGATGATCATAGACGAGCGAAAACATTGGCTTCAGCCATAGAAAACCTGTCTTTTGTGAATGCGTTATATCCCGTTCAAACCAATATCATTATCATAGCTTTGAATCCAGATAGATCCCCAAAAATATTTCTTAAGCAATTAGAAAAGAAAGGCTTATTGGCCATTGGGTTTGGTCCAGGACTTATTCGAATGGTCACTCATTTAGATTTTAATGACGATCAAATGGAAAAAGCCATCAATATTTTCAAATCCCTTGAATAAATCCCTTTTCTTTACCTTTATAAAAGTTAGTTAGCCCATTAACTAGGTCACTGCTATAATGAATTATTCAAATATTAAAGCATTTACATAAATTTTGAAAAAATGAAAAATAAAATAAACATATTAATTTTAGGGTTGTTAATAACTACTGGAAGCTTAATGGCTCAAGAATTCGGAATAAAAGCAGGGGTAAATATTCCTACCTCTAACGCCGTCATCGGTAATAATTTAGAGCAGTCTGGTGCTTCGGGATATCATGCAGGTATTTTTGCTAAATTCAAATTTGCATTTATTGGTATCAGTCCGGAACTTCAATACTCCTTTCAAATCATAGATTTTGAAGATCCGAATATAATCACTCCGGACAAAAATAGCAGTCAAGAATCTGCCTACTTAGACCTTCCCATCATGCTGCGCTTCTATCTACCCGGTGGTCTTAATTTTCAACTTGGACCCCAATTTAGCTATTTGATGTCTGCCAAACAGATTACACATACTACTGATGCTGAGACAAACATAAAAGATGAGTTGTTAAATTCTAATATATCTATCAACCTCGGTATTGGATGGGATCTGCCCTTTGGACTTGATGTCTATGGAAGGTATAACATTGGGATTTCAGATGTCAATGACCCCGCTTCGGCTTCAACTGCTATTCAAAATTCTATGATTCAAATATCCTTGGCCTATTCTCTAAAGAAGTAACGCTTTTTTCAAAGAAAGATCCGATAAAGTGTACTTTATCGGATCTTTCTTTTTTAATAAAAACCTTCAATTTTTTAATAATAAGCACCAAACAAGATCATCATCTCATCTGTACTTCTCAAGCCAAATTGAAGACTGTTTGAACTTGGGTTATCATAGGTGGTCTCTAGTCTAAATCCTTGACCAGACTCAAGTACCAAGGGTGGATCAAACTCCTTAATTGGTGGATGCTCCCAATCATAAGTAATATAAACTAACTCCCCATCATTTTCACCCCCTGTCGTATATACTCTGAACTCAGTCATGTTACTGTGGGCATGGGAAAAGAGCTGAAAAACATTCATCTCCTCTTCGGCGATAAAATCATAAACCACTTTATACTGTAAGGTATTGGCTGGGATATAAATATCATCATTATTTACATCCAACAACTTAGCCACATGAACCACCTCACTTTCTGGAACCGTATGCAAATTGGCATACACTTCGCCTTCAATCTCTTCAGTACCCTTATTTACATAATGGCTATTCAAATCAAATCCAAAATCAGCTGGTATTTTGAAGGCTACACCTTCAGGATAATGATAATCCATCTTGGGCCACTGCGTGCCTGTCACAAAATCGTGAAACTGCAGGTGAAACAATACTGATGGCTGATAATTACCGGACGCATCATAAATATCTCTGGTAGCTCCCTCCGGAGGATACATAATGGAAGAGAGCCTATTATCAAATTGATAGATTAAAAAATGATGACTGCCCGATTGCATAGCGATTTCTACCCGATTAACATAGACGGGTTCTGAATTTTCTAGCTTTTCATAAATGAATATTTCTCGATCCATTCCCGGTCCAATAGTGAAGGGTTCGATATGAAATTGATATCCACTTTCGGGAACGGCAAGTGCTTCAAAAGGAGTCGGAGTATATCTTGCTTCATTACTTAACAACTCTACACTCGCTACTTGACCCGTCTCGGGTGCTCCTGCCTCAATCCATTGGCGGATAAACTCTAATTCACCATTGGTCAAAAAGTCATCCCCCAACGGCATAATAGCGCCATATTCTGGATGATCTTGATAAAAATGGTCCATGTCATTTGCATTAATTTTTTCCCATAAAAAGCTTTTCGGCAAACTGGCATAGCCTTCATCACCCACCAGCAATAAACCATCTTCGGCTGCGGTAACGTTAGTAGGTACTCTATTCATTAACTGCTCATAAGAAACATCTGCAGTTAGAATAAGTCCGGATTGGTTGGCATATGACGCCCCCGCCAAATGGCAGCTGATGCAAGATTGGTCCCATATTTCTGTTTGAATAACCTCATACGTACTCAAACTGGCGAGCACCTCATTTAGGTCCTCTATTTTTGAGTCCTCCGTGTTGCACCCAACCATCAGTAGCAACAAGGAAGCAATCAAATAAAATATTATTTTCATTGTTTTCATTTTATAAAAATTAATTTTTAAAAAAAATGGTCGTCAAAGGATAAGTCATTCATACAAGTAACGGAATCTTGTCAATTACCGTATGTTCAAATTTACACACTAAAAAAATGGTAGATAATTATTTTTGTTGATTTTTCATCCTGATACTTTAAGGAATAATTAGACCATAATGATTCTAAATGCTAGAAAATTAAATATATTGAGTTTCACTTAATGTATTTTATTTTGAAAATTAAAAAAATCTGGCCAAAAATAAAGTGGGTTTTATTGCTCCCACTCATTTTTCTCATCTATGTGGTCATAAGTCTATTTCATGCTACGTTAACCGACTTTCAACCCCCTGAAAAAACCTTCTTAAACATTCAAAAAAAGAATGAAAACAACCTCATCACTTCACCCACACTTAGTTTTTTAAATTGGAATATTGGGTTTGCCGGTTTGGGCGCAAAATCCAATTTTTTTTATGATAGCGATCAAAGTTTCTTCTTCTCTAATGGGAAAATGGTGCGCTCGCCCGAGGCTTTCGTAGATGAAAATTTAAAGGGCATCATTGACTTTATTGAATCAAATCCAACGGATTTTGTTTTGCTGCAGGAGGTTGATCGGTCTTCCAGGCGAAGCTACCATCGGAATCAGCATGAATTGATATCAGCAAGGTTAAATGAATACTCACAACATTTCGCGTTGAACTACCAAGTAGCTAGGGTGATTGTCCCGTTGCTCAATCCATGGAATGTGTTGGGTAAGGTAGCCAGTGGATTGAGTAGTTTTTCTAAATTCAATCCCATCAGCAGTGAGCGATATCAATATCCTGGAAAATACAATTGGCCTGATTATCTTTTCCATCTTGACCGCTGCATGTCCGTTCAGCGATATCCTACATCACGGGTTTCAGATAGAGAACTCGTGGTCGTTAATACCCATAATTCGGCCTATGACGGAGGGCATCTGAAACCTAAAGAAATGGCTTATCTGAAAAGATTTTTATTAGCAGAGTATCAAAAAGGTAATTATGTAGTGGTCGGAGGTGATTGGAACCAAAATCCACCCGGCATCATTAATAATAAAGTAAGCATAGCTGCAGGCGTTTTACCCAGTACATCTTATCAACCCTCCCAAATTGACGAAAAGTTTATGCCTGAAAATTGGCAATGGGTTTTTGACCCCGTAATCCCCACAAGCAGAAGCCTCGTGGATATCTTGGATTATGGCAAAACACCTGTTGCCCTGATTGACTATTACTTGATATCTCCAAATGTCGAAGTTGTCGAAGTGAAAGGGTTCAACCTGAAATTTCAGTATTCAGATCACAATCCTGTGCGGATGACCATCCGATTGAGAGACCTCTAGGTAGGATTATTTTAAGAGATCAAAACAAAAGAACCTAGCAATGCATCGATTCTTTTGTTTTGATGAATTATTTGGCCTCGCTGTATCTACGGCTCACTTCTTCCCAATTGACCACATTAAAAAAGGCATTGATATAATCTGGCCTTCTGTTTTGGTAATTGAGATAGTAGGCATGCTCCCAGACGTCCAGACCCAAAATAGGTAGCCCCTCGCATCCCAGACCTGGCATCAATGGATTATCCTGATTGGCCGTTGAGCAAACTTCTAACTTGCCTCCGTTACTTACACAAAGCCATGCCCATCCAGAACCAAATTGAGTAGCGCCCGCATTACTAAAAGCCTCTTTAAATTTTTCAAATGAGCCAAAAGCATCATCAATGGCTGCCGCTAAGGACCCATTAGGTGTACTCCCACCGGAAGGACTCATCACCGTCCAGAATAAAGAATGATTCCAGTGTCCTCCCCCATTGTTGCGGACGGCTGGGACGTTGGTGTGATTTTTAATCAGCTCTTCAAGAGATTTTCCTTCCATCTCACTTCCACTAACGGCTGCATTTAACTTTGCAATGTATGCTGCATGATGTTTGCCATGATGGATTTCCATAGTGGCCGTATCAATGTGTGGATTTAATGCGTCGTGTGCATAAGGTAAATTAGGTAGTTCAAATGCCATAATTTTAATGTTTTAGTAAAAGGTGAAAAAGATGTGTAAAAATAACAAAATATGAGATGCTAACGTTCAATTTTATCGTTCTTTCTGTTTGTTCCGCATTTTTTTAAAAAAGTCTTTGATTTTAGCCTCACAATCGACCTCAAGCATCCCAAAACTTACCTTTGTCTTAGGGTGAAGTGGGGCCGGCTTTAGTAGACTGAACCCACGTTTCAAATCTCGAGTTCCAATCACAAGAGCTCCCATTTGACTCCAAAAAAGAGCCCCCGCACACATGGTGCAAGGTTCTAGGGTTAAGTACATGGTACATTGATCTAGATATTTCGAGCTTAAATAGTTTTGGGCTGCCGTAATGGCCAACATCTCTGCATGCGCCGTCACGTCTTGTAATTGCTCGACTTGGTTATGAGCTCTTGCGATAATTTTATTTTCACAGACTATTACGGCGCCTACGGGTATTTCTAGCTGCTGATCTGCTAAATTGGCTTGAAGCAAAGCCTGCTGCATAAAATGGGCATCACTGTGTATGGTCAACATTATTTTAATCTGATGCTTGACATCATGTCATTGGCAACTGACTGCCATTTTTGCTGATCGCTAGCAGTACAATTGAAATTAAACAACAAAACTTTGCCCTTATAAAGGGCATATTGAATGTAATTGTATTTTTTTATTGAACTGACTCCACCCAATAAACTTTCATCTACTACTTCGCCTAAAAACTCGAAAACAATAAATTGGCGATCATTTACCGTTATGATCTTGCTTTGAATAAAATTAATTTGGGTATAAAGATTGGCAATAGACGCTTTATAAAAATCCAATAAAATATCAATATCATTGGGTCCCCATTGGGTGGCCGTCTCGTTGATCCCTAGGTCAGCCCTTCCATCAAGGGTCGTAAACATCGCTATCGGAATTCTTGAAGAAGCATAACGATCAAGTAATTGTTGGGGGGGCATGATTTGAAAATAATCAGATATTTTCATAGATATATTGGGCGTAATTTTTTGCCTAGTATAGGATTCTTGTGCCTGCACAACCATGTTTACGATACAAAAAATGAAAATAGTAAGCGCAACTCTCATAAATTCTATTGGGTTATTTATGTACAAAAGTAAAAATTCTTGTCTTGAAAAAGGTATTAAAAAATATAAGCATCTAAAATAATCTCTTTTTTTCTAAAAAAGAATGGCACTAATTCAGCATGAGTAGTGTTTACTTAGAATAAAATATAAATATGAAAAATATTCTTATCATTGGAGGATCCTCGGGCATTGGAGCCTCTTTAATTGAAAAATTTACGAATGACCGAAATTATCAAGTCATGGCGACCTTTAACCATGGGGATATCCCTACCGCTGAAAACATCAAAACCTTTAAATTTGATGTTTTGTCGGATACTCTAGATCTTTCAATACTTCCTGAGGCCATCGATGGTGTGGTTTATTGCCCTGGAAGTATCAATTTATTGCCTTTCCATAGAATAAAACCTGACGCTTTTCGGGCTGATTTTGAACTTCAAGTGATGGGTGCCATCAAGATCATTCAGACGATCCTACCCCATCTTAAAAAATCAATAAGTGCTTCCATTGTATTTTTCTCAACGGTTGCCGTGCAATCAGGCTTTAACTTTCATACACAAGTAGCTGCTTCAAAAGGGGCTATTGAAGGTCTGACCCGATCCTTAGCTGCTGAATTGGCCCCTAAAATTCGGGTCAATGCCATCGCCCCTTCGCTCACCGATACACCATTAGCCTCAAAATTATTGGGTAGTGATGAGAAAAAACAAGCCAATGCAGAAAGACATCCCTTGAAAAAAATTGGGACCAGTGAAAACATGGCTGAGGTCGTTGAGTTTTTGCTCTCTGAGAAATCACAGTGGATGTCAGGTCAAATCATGGC
>CAJJCN010000071.1 GCA_905182655.1 Flammeovirgaceae bacterium UBA4465 | reverse complement strand
CCATAAGCCATTGATGTTTGGAATTGCTACGGATGATGCTCATCATTATCATGTTCAAGGTAGTAAGTGGGCTAATGCTGGTAGAGGTTGGGTTATGGTGCAAGCAGATTCACTCAATCCAAAATCATTAATAACTGCTATGGAGTCTGGACAATTTTATGCAAGTACTGGAGTTGAACTCGAAAATTTATTATTAGATAATCATCAGCTTTCCATTGAAGTAAAAAAAGAAATAGACATAACATACCAAATATCTTTCATAGGCTATAAAAAAGGAAAGTCTAAGCCAGAAGAATTTATGTCGGTTGAAGGGGAGAAGGCGATATTTCAATTGACAGATGATATCCTTTTTATAAGATCTAAAATCATTTCATCAAAATTACAGGGAAACCCTATTGAAGATTTGTTATATGAAACTGCATGGACGCAACCTATGATAATAACGAAAAAATAATAAGGATATAATTTACTGCTGGTTTTAGCCTTCTTATAAAATTGACTAGGATTTTTTATTCGATTCAAATTTGACAAATTAGATGTTGAAACACCTAATAAAAATATGAGACTATCCAAAGTCATGTTTGCCGATTACGATGAATTCTACAATGGAATTGCCGATGTTCAGTTTTTCTACGGTGAAAGACCTGATGAGGATACAGTGAATCACATACTCACTGAAGGTTGGAAGAGGATTGATTTAAACATCATTCTCAGAAAGGAGCTTCAGCCTATCTACAAGATGGTAATAGTCTGATTTTAATATCCATAAAGGTTCTCTATTTACAACCTCGGAGTTAATCATTATAATAAATAATCAAGCTAAATGGGAAACCTACCATATATCATGGGGTGGGTAATAAATACAAAATCAAAATAGGTTTTCTCCTTACTATCTATCACCTAACAAAGTAATCCGCATTTTGAGCCGAGCGATCATACATCAGATAACCCCATATTTTTGTCGCTACACAATTTTGGATCTAAAAAGGATATATTACTTTAGCTTAATGGAGATATAAAAAGGTGTGGAGTTGGTACCTCAGGAGCATATTTCGATAACACCATTATTACGGCATGGTGTCCAATTTACTGCGTAATGACCCTCTTTAATGAAGAGGCAAACGATGCTGGGGATTATGGCTTTGCAATAGTTACCAGCGGTCTTGTTACTTTTGTTTTTGTGACTGAATTAATTGCATATCGAAAATTAAAGAAAGAATTGAAAGAGGATTAATGTTTCTCCCCCTAGTATAGATTAAGTACACTTAGGCATGGCCGCAACCTTTACTTGAAGCGGTACCGAAAGTTAGAGCTCTACAATATTGGAAAATAATAAATTGAAATTATGAAAAATAAATCAATTACTTACATTCAATATCCCTTAATATTAATAAGCATTACACTTTGTATTTCTGGAATAAGGTGGTTGGTGAGTTCAGAACCTTGGATGTTAGATCAAGTTGCCAATGAAGAAAGATTACAAATGACTTTTGATGATCTTTTTATAATTGATGGTAACTCAACATTAAGTGCATATCTGACTCAGATATATCGATTTTTGGGGCTTTATGTTCTGGGAATAGGATTTTTACTCCTTTCGTTTACACCTAACAAATTTTTAGAAATATATATTTTTAGAAAACAATTTTTAACCGTGCTTGGGATTTTGTTGGTTTCAAATTTGATTTTAGCCTACATATGGATTCCTTCATCACATTTTATCTATTTAATGTGGGGTTCAATCGTATTGTACTCTTTTAGTCTTTACAATCATATTAGATACAATCAAATTTAAACATCATTCTGAGCAAGGATTTTGAGAGTGTCCATGGGAGTGTCATAATCCAATTTTAATATCCATAAAAGTTCTCTATTCATAATCTTGGGGTTAATCATCATGATAATTAATCAAGCTAAAAGGGAAACCCATTGTATAACACGGAGTGAGTAATGAATACAAAATTCAAATAAATTTTAGCCCCTTACCAAATACTTAATAAAGTAACCCTTCCCCTACCTCAGCTGTAATTTTGTAAGAAAGAAATCAAAACAAATTACATGAGATTAGACACCCTGAAATGGAATGACCACACCCTCAAAGAGCTAACCAAAGAAGCCAAGTTAATCTACTGTTTCCTAGAAGCACATTGCAGTACTGCTGGCTTTCTTTAGACATATAAATCAGACATCGCTAATGGTATTGGACTGGAGCGTAGACCTAGTCTTAACCCCTTTGGTAGTATGATCATTCTCGTTATGAAAGAACTAGAAGATTCAGGCTTTATCGCACAAGGAGGTTATGACTTTATCCTCATCAAAGGAACACACCAAAAGCGAGCGCATGGCAAGCTAAAAGTAAGTGATAAGGCTAAGGATTATTACAGGGTTGGAGTACTTAAATCTGGCATGCATACAGCAGTTTTAAAGGAAATTAATGGTACTTGAGAGGCTTTTCTAAAGAGGTGATACTCGAGGTGTTTGAGGTGTTTGAGGTGAAGACAAGCAATTACTTATAGCCATTGTTGGCTGTAGCTTTTTAATTCAGTTTTTTAGAATAGATTTTTATACGATCACCAAAGGCTGTATAACCTTTTGAATAATAATTCCAGCCCTTTTTCTCGTAAAAATGGTTCAATTCTGTTGAAAGATATAAAGTGTCAAATCCTCCTTTTCGGGATTCATCAATACTATGTTTTATCATTTCATTTGCTAAACCTTGATTACGATAACTTTCATCAATAAATAAACAAGCAAACCAAGGCAATAAGTCCTGTCTACTTATTAGGTCATTAGTTAGTAATGCATAGGAACCTATAATTTTGTCTCCGTCAAGCATTAAATAAAACTTCGGTAAAGATTTATCATCAGAAGGCGAATTTTCAATACAATCTTTATAAAAGTCAAAATTCGATTCGTTTCCCCATTGTTTCCAGAAATATTCAATGCCTTTTTCTAAAAAATTACTTTCCTTATTTATTAACTCTATGTTCATTTTTTTTAATTGCATCCAACAACCTATTTAACGAGATCTCGCTCATACTTTTTTAACTACCCCACCTCTAACAACTCTTTCATGATTCCTTTCAGATGCTGGTTGTCATCTGAAGTTATGAAAAATCGATAACTAATACTGTACGTCTTCAAAATAGCTTTAAATCTGGGATGCACACAGCCGTTCTAAAGGAGATTAATAGTACTTATGAGTGTTTTTCTAAAGAGCTGATGTTGGAGGAGTTTGGGGCTTATTTTGAGGTGTTAGAGAGGGAGGTATTCCATGAGGTGTTGAGATGAGGGTATGCTGTTTGATTTATAAGATAACTCTGATAATATGGTGTCTTGGGAGTTTTTTTAACATTATTTAAGAAGCTACTTTAACATTTTTTATGAGAATTTAAAGTGGAACTAGATTCATCCTTACCAATTTTGAGTTCTCATAATAGTTGGTTTTTTAAGGTTATAAAAAGGGCATTATAAACAGATCTACCTAATCCTGTTCTTGATTGCTCTTTTTTTTATGACCCACAAGCCTCACACTCAGGATCCCTGCGAGAACTTTTAAGAATTCTCAATAGCAATATTGAAATAATTCCTAAATACTAATCATAATACGACATAATACCGACATCCCCGTCAACAGTATTCAGGAGCATCTCATTGCCAGTAATTGCATAAATAAGGGTGTCGGATACTTCAATAAAATTAAAAATCAAGTTCTGAACAAACCCAACATAAGGACCCGCTGAGGACTCCGATTCTACCAGACTAGCATTGGCTACAATCAATGAACTGTCCGCATAAGTTGTTACATCAAAAGAGGCACTGTTGACACCCAAACCTGCAACTCCAACTTGAGTACTGTCGTTAAATTCAAGGGAGATGTCTTTATAAGCGCAAGAGGGGTAATAACGCTCTTGCCCTTCAAAAAAATAGGCGATGTGCCATTTATTATTAACGCTGATTGTATCAGTAGTCTTTTGATAAGTAGGGACACAAAAAGGATCTTAAGTATTCTGAATCTCGACGCAGACAGTTTCCTCGCAGTCCGAGGTCATCACTCTATCAATTTTAAAAATTCCATTGAATCCAATCCCCCTCGGCGCTATTGATCCTTGACATAATACATAGGGAAATAACAAAGAATCCTTTGATTCACTAATATAGGTTACGCCATCCACTTCTAGATAGTAAGCTTCAATTCCTTCAAAATTAATTTGCGATTGACAAGAATCTTCAGATTGATCAAACTCACAACCTGAGAAGTTGATAAACAGAATGAATAAAACTAATACGATATAGAAATACCTCATTTTATCTTTTTTTTACTGCCTGCAAAAACATTACCAAACCTGCCAAGAACATCGGAATACTCAGAATTTGAGCCATATTTATAGGTAAACGAGCCTCAAAAGCTTCTTGATTCATCTTGAAATTTCATTAAAAAAGCGATCGCTCTTATATTAAAATTATTCCACGTCATATTTATCCAGTTTTTAGTAGTCTATAACCTTCCTCAATAGGCATATTTTCCTTCTCCAAAACTATGAATTGATTTTAACATTTTATTGATGGTTTGATGATTTGATTCGTAACAAAATAATAAACACTCAGACCCACAAGCTTCACACTCAGGATCATCAATGGAGCAGCTCCCTACTACGCATTCCAACTTGAGTTACTCCTTATCAAATTCATATCGGCAAACACATACCCAGTTGAATTCACTGATACGCACCTACAGAGAAATTATACTTTTTCTTCTTATATAGCCTCTTAACTTGTGTGTAGGTTAAATCCATTACACAAAATTAAATTGGACTAAAGCAATACCTTCGGATGACAAGAATTCACTAAGGGTGGAGAATTTTTATTAGTTTTGATACAACTATGAAGCACTTCAAATACCTCCTATTCTTAATTGTTCTTTGTTCACTTGGCTGTTCTGTACTGAAAAAGGATACAGCAGAGGAATCAAATGATCCATTTGACCGTTCTAGAAGTCGAGCTAATACATCCGCATCTGGCAGCGAATAATGATGATAAAGAATAATTGTATGTCGTCAAATAAAAGTGGACTTATTTTTTAGTGAGGGGTATACAGCGCATAGCCTGCGCAGTGGTTTCTGCTCCTCAGCCTTTGAGTCAGGTGCTACGTATTCTCAATTAATGCAATAATCACTACACAAGTCTGTAGAAGGCTTAAAAGCTTATGATCAGAACGATAAGTGGAAGAACAAGGCGGTTAATGGTTTGGTTTGAAGCTAATCCAATAAGGTATTGTTTTTAATGAATATGATTGGCTTAGATTAAAATCTATATCTAAAATATTGAAAGTTTACGTTATTTGAAATAATCTAGGTTTGAACGGTTGGTTTTTGATTTTGCATTTTGCTGTAAAAATTTTAGATTGACGATGTGAATATATTTAAAAATCAATCTAGACTAGACTTTCAGTACATAGTTGTAGAAATTGCCCTTGTTACTATTGGCATATTAATAGCTATTGCGATAGATAATTGGAATTCTAATAAATTAACTCAAATAGAGATTGATGATTATTTATTAGAAATTCATTCCGAAATAGAAGTCGCAATAAAATATCAAAATAGAAACATAAAAAGATTTGAATCTATGTCTAATAGTTTAATAAGAACTATGAAAATAATTGAACGAAACGATATTGATTCTATCCCTTATTTAAAAAATATAATATGGCCTATAGGTACAACTTGGCCAATTAATTATGAGCTGCCAATTCTTGAGGAATTTATTGATAGAGATTATTTAAATAT
>CAJJCN010000070.1 GCA_905182655.1 Flammeovirgaceae bacterium UBA4465 | reverse complement strand
AAGCTAAGCGGTGGTTCAGGACGGAGTTTCAGTAATCACTATAAAAATATGGTGATATTGATAAGGGATTGGTCTCATTAGTATAGAAAATCAAAGAATTATCTTAGGTAAATTTCCGTGAGATTTCGTTGCTAGATTTCCTGTATGCGCTTCGCTGTCCATGGGGTATCTATAAATCAAATTATTCAACGGCTACTTTAGATATGTCAATAAATTTTCAATAGAATCAAAGGAGGTACTGGTGTCTTTGCTCTCCAGTTTCCAGAGGCAATCAAGACAATTTATGGTTATCGAGGTGGGAGTATCTTTATTTATAGCATATCCATTGCGCTGTAGCGCTTGAGCAGTCCAGTGAACTATAGTAGAATCTCCTTGCAAGAGCACATTACCCTTACGCTCATCCAGATGTTTTACCGTTCCTGTGGTCAGGTCGATATTGTTATTGATAGGAAAGAGGGTTTGATCAATAGCCCCTTGCAAAATTAAATCCTCAGGACAACCTTCTAATACGGGGCGGTTAAAATTAAAGAGCCACAAGCGATCCGATAATTGCAGGCTTATTTGTAGGTCGTGGGTAGCTATAAGCACCCCTTTTCCGGTCGTAGCAATGGATTTTAATAGCAACATGATCTCTATTTTATTGCTCAAATCTAGATGTGCAGTGGGCTCATCTAATATGATTAAATCTGTTTCTTGCGCCAAAGCACGAGCGATCATGACTTTTTGAAATTGGCCATCACTGAGCTGATATAACTTTTTAGTGGCCAAATAGTTGATGTTTGTTTGACTTATGGCCAGATCTATGGCCTGCTTATCTGATGCACTTAAACGACCCAGCCAGTTGGAATAAGGGTGTCTACCTAGGGCGATCAACTCAATGACAGAAAGATGTGCGGCGAAGGGTTTTTCGGTAAGGACGACACTTATTTGTTTAGCCAAAGATGATTTTGGGATTTCATCAATGGAACGATGCTGATGGTAAATGGATCCCGATACTCCCTTATGTAAGCCAGATAGAGTTTTTATAAAAGTGGTCTTACCAACCCCATTTTGGCCCATAAGGCTGATGATCTCTCCACTAGAAAGTGACAGATTGATGTTTTCCTGAAGCACTTTATTTATCCCCCCTTCAGCATATCCAATGGCCAGTGATTTGGTGTGAATTAAATTCATTTATCGAAAGTATAATGGATGTTTCTTTTTCTCAACAAGAGATAGACCACAAAAGGAGCCCCTAGTAGGGCAGTAACCGCATTAATAGGCAAAGTAGCCTCTATGCCCGGTAATTGTGAGACTGCATCAAATAGGAGCATCAAAATACCGCCAATGAGGATGATGAGGGGTGTTAATAATAAATGATTGGTAGTGTTGAAAAGCATTCGTGCGATGTGAGGCATAGCCAAACCAAAAAAAGCGATGGGTCCACAAAAGGCGGTAATGGTGCCCGCTAATAAGCTGGTATTAATGATGATCAGAAGACGGGTGATTTTGATATCGACGCCCATGCTTTCAGCATAATTTGACCCAAGCAGTAAAGCATTCAATGATTTAGAAAGGCCTATGGACATGATCATTCCGATGATGATGATCACGCTAAAGATCATTAACTCATCCCAAGAGAGACTGCCTAGACTACCAAAAGACCACATCATATAAGCCTGGATGTGCGTGGCTTGACTAAAGTATTGTAAAATACTGATCAAAGCGCTAGATGCGGCACCAAGCATCAGTCCTAATATCAATAAAGTGACCGAATCTTTGAGCCTCATCGATGCTAAGATAATGGCCAACAACATCCCAAAGGATCCTAGTGCTGCCGCACATACCATTATCCAACTTCTGGCAATACCTGAGAGTTCGAAAAGGAGTCCTGCCTCAACGCCTAAAAAAATAACCAGAGCTACGCCTAATCCAGATCCAGAACTGATGCCTAAAATGAATGGCCCAGCCATAGGATTACGAAATAAGGTTTGCATTTGTAATCCACAGATACCCAGCCCACCACCTACGAAGACGGCCGTTAGGGCCTTAGGTAACCGAAATTTCTCAATAATCAAATGCCAAGAATCGTCAATAGGGGGTCGCAATAAAATAAAATCAATCACACTTGATAAAGGGATGGCTACAGATCCTAAGCTGATATTGAAGGCAAATGAAACAATCAATAAAGCTCCTAACCCACTAAATAGTCGTCGCCACTTTTTTAATGAAGTATCAAAATATTGTGTGATCATGGAATCTTTTGGAAATAATAAGTAGGATGATTGGGTAGCAATTCTGGATGCAATAGGCTAATGAGATCGGCAAGAACAAGATCGGGTCGAGCATAGGCTGATTCAAAGAAATCAAAGCCACCATGTTTTCCTATGCGCTTATTGTAGTTGTAGATGTGTTGGTTTTGATAAGCCTCAAAAAGTCCATATCGGGCATCTTGAGCCATCAACTCAGCTCGGGTATTGATAGAGGCAACTCCAATCCAGAATTGTGCTTCCCTGGCTCGATCCAGAACCGTTTCAAAACTAAGTTCTAACCATCCTGATTTTAGATTATCCCCCCAAATATACGTACCCCCAGCATCCTTAAAGAATTGTGCCGACCAGTTTTGCCCACCTGGTAAGAACCAAGTATCTCCATATACAACCCCCGAAAACACACTGGGCCTTTCTGTCACGTTCTGGGTTAATTTTTTAAGTTGATGATATCTTTCGACAACACTATTAAAAATGGAATCTGCGTGTAAAGATTGGTCAAAAATATAGCCAAAAAATTTGATCCATTCGGCGCGACCCAAAGCGGTTTCTTCAAGAAAATCTGAATTATAGACGATGGGTATGCCTGCTTCGATAATTTTATCTAATGTCGTAGATTCACCTCCGAGATCAAAGGCAATGACCAAATCGGGTTGACTGGCAAGCAGTAATTCCAAATTTATTTTGCCATTGATACCAACCTCTTTTATTTCACCTGCTTTTAGGCGTTCGTTGATTTTTTCAGAATAAATATTGGGTGTACCCACAAAGCCTACCAGTTTATCTTCCAAGCCCAATAATTCTAAATAAGGCAGATGGGTGGTGCTGGTGACAACTACCCGCTGCGGTATATTTTCAAATTCATATTCAATAGCAGATGTTGATCCCGGCCAAGGTTCAATGACCCTTAAATAGTCGTCTTGGATATTAAATTTAGTTGCATAATCCATTGGGTGACTTGAGACTGCCTCATCAAGCCTCTGGGTAGGGTTATTTTTTTGACAGCCAAATAGCAAACAACAATAAAAGAAAGCGAGGCACTTGTTCATTCAACAAAATTGAACAAAAAAAAGGAGTTATTTAGTTTTAGTTTAAAACTTACATAACTTTGCCTTGAAGTCGGTTCTTGGCATAAAATTTAGCTGCCAAGATTAAAAGGGAATCTTGTTAAAATCAAGAACTGTCCCCGCAACTGTACGGTTTACATGCTTCATCTACAATGCCACTGTTGTTTTCAATGGGAAGGCCATGAAGTGAACCAAGTCAGGAGACCTGCCTATTTCAAACATAGAATTTCGAGCTTCGGGTGAAAGCTAGGGAAGGTGAAAGTCATTTTTCTCTATTTACCATGGGCCCGGTTAAATAATTAACGGGTGAAAGTAGTTGTATTTTGGATGGTCTTTTTGTGTCCTTTTTTTTTAAGGGCGCAATCAGACACCGTTTTAATGCGGCCTATTGAAATAATGGGCTTTGGCATGGTGCCTTATGCAACCGGGGACGTAGTGCGCGAGATTCATACCCTTGATCATATAAAAACCTTGGACGCTTCACTTTTCAGCCAGGCAGGTATTTACATGAAAAATTATGGGCATCAACAGTTGGCAACCATCGCTTTTAGAGGGACGTCAGCGGCACATACCAATGTGCTTTGGCATGGTATCCCAGTTAATTCACCCACATTAGGATCAACAGATTTCTCACAATGGCATGCATGGCTGATAGATGACGTGGCCATTCAACCCGGAAATCAAGGGGCTTTATATGGAACAGGGTCCATAGGGGGTACCGTATTCATTGATCATTTTAATAAGATCAGAACGAATGGGGCAGCCATTGGATTGGGACTGGGAAGTTTTGGATACAATTTCCAAGGGGGTAGGGCAGAGTATAAAAAAGATCACCTTCAAGGAACGACTCATATTTATCGAGAAGCCATCAACAATGATTTTAGTTATCCTTTAAAAGGAACGGATCTTATTCAAACACAACAAAATGCGGCAGCTCTGAGCTACGGATTTCGACAAGAATTACAGCATTTTTGGCAAAATCAACGTTTGTCTATAGATCTGTTGCTTTTTTATCAACATAGAGAAAGTCAACCGATCATTACCCGAAATTATGGTCAAGACTTCATAAAAACTCATAATATTAAATCAGTCGTAGAGCATTTTATTGATTTAGATAAGGGCTCACTAAGCACAACCCTGGGCTGGGTCAACGATCAAATGATTTATAATCAAAATCCAGAGATTCGTTCTCAACAGGTCACATTAACCCAACGATATGAATATGAAATAGGAGATCGTTTTCACTTGAATAGTGGATTTTTAATCAATTTGCTTGCTGCCAAGGGATCGAATTTTGAGAAAATCAATCCTCAAAAGCAGTTAGATTTTTTTGCTATACTCAAATATAAGATTAATACTCATTGGAACAGTACCTTGGGACTTCGTGAATCATTTATTGTTGATGCGGGATCCAAGTTGCTGCCTTCTCTTGGAGTCGAAGGAGTCTGGATGTTGCCCAAAGGTACATTGGTATCTTATGCCAAAATAGCGAAAGGCTTTCGATACCCAACACTCAATGATCTTTTTTGGTTACCTGGAGGCAACCCATCTTTGAAACCTGAACAAAGTGCCAGTGCTGATATAGGTGTTAAAGTTCGTTATCGTAAGTTTAACACGCAGGTCAATGTTTATCAAACTTGGGCCAAAGATTGGATTTTATGGTTACCACAAACCGGAAATATATGGCGTCCTGAAAATATCCAAAACGTGGGTATTTCAGGTATTGAGTATACCCTAGGTTATCAATATTCCTTGAATGAAACGGAGTTAGAAAGTCAGGCAGTTTTAAACTTTCAGCGTTCTATAAATAAATCAGCTTATCCGAATCAAGCCGCATTGGGAAGTCAATTGCCTTATGTACCTTATTTTACAGCTATTTGGTCCAATACATTTCATATTAAAAAATGGAGTATTGGCTTAGATCAATCTTATACCAGTCGACGGTATACCACCTTAGATCAATCAGATACTTATGCTGTAGATCCTTATTTTTTACTTGATATCGCTACCGATTATCAACTCAATCTGGGAAAAGTAACCACTCAAATTTCGTTTAAGATCAAGAATATATTTAACAACTACTACGAAAATATTCAAAACCGGGCAATGCCAGGAATCAATTTTCAATTACAAATAATAACTAAATTATGACTCAAGCTAAATATTTATTTAATTCATTACCATTATACATTCTATTTTTCGCCACTTTATTTTTTGTTTCTTGTACTGATGATTCTGAGGTTGTCCCCAATGATAATGCTACTGAAAATACAATAGGTTCCTTTTCATCTGGAATTTTCGTTGTCAATGAGGGAAATTTTGGAGCTGCTGATGGATCAATATCTTTTATTGACTCAGAAGGCATTGTTCAAAATGATGTTTTCTCTGAAAATAATGCCTTGCTGCCGCTGGGCGACGTGGTTCAATCCATGTACCTCAGGGATACATTAGCATTTATTTTGGTAAATAATAGTAATAAAGTAGAGGTCGTAGATGTTGACGAAATGAAGTTATTGCACACTATTTCAGGAGTTTCTCTACCTAGATATATGATCACTGAGGGAGATTATGGTTATATTTCGGAGTGGGTAAGTTTTACAGATCCAGGGCGTATTTCTATTTTAGATTTAAAAACCTATGAGGTTTTAGATACGGTTGCCGTGGGATTTGGAGCAGAGGCTTTGGCCATCAGAGATAACAAACTCTATGTAAGCAATAATTTTGGGAGTACCCTGAGTGTAATGGATTTGAGTACACGAGAAATTATTCAAACGATTACCGTTGGCCCATCACCTGCTGCGATGATCATAGACCAAAATGATCACCTTTGGGTCGTGTGCAGTGGGGGTTACAATGAAGATTATAGTACCGCAAACAACGGATCATTGGTACAACTTGATACCAACGACGAAGTAGTCCAGGAAATTGCATTGGGAATGAATGTCAGTGGTAAAATGGTGGCCAATGCCGATTTATCTATCCTTTATTTTTACAGTGGTACTACTGTATACAGTTACAGCATAGGAGATGAAACCTACGATACATTCATTGAGAATACTTCTGCCATTTCTTTTTATGGGATTGGCATAGCTCCTGATGGAGATATGTACATAGGTGATTCTAAGGGATTTCTATCTCTAGGAAGTGTATACGTCTATGATGAAATGGGTAGGGAGAAAGACGAATTTCAAGTAGGAAGAGGGCCTAATGGTTTTGTCTTTAAACCTGAGTAATTCATCAGTTAAAAGCATATTTTAATAGGGTATCAATACCGGACTTTACTGATTGGTTACCTTGCAGAATCGCTTCCTCGATTTCCTTCTTTTTGCTAGATAATTTGGAATCTTGGAACACATGTTTGAGTAGTTGGTTGGAAAGTCCTTCACGAAACCATTGTAGATTTTGATTCTTTCTATTGGCATAAAAATAATCATTGGCCTTAGTGATGGAGATGTATTGGTCTATATATTTCCAAACTTGATCTAGATTCTTAGGTTGGCGTGATGAAATAGTTTCAATAGGGACAGTCCAGTGGTTTATATTCTGAGGAAAATAATGGAGTGCTTGTTCAAAGATAATTTTGGTGCGGAGGCTCTCTTCAATATTTTCTCCATCACTTTTGTTGACCAATATCATATCGGCAAGTTCCATTAAACCTCTTTTGATACCTTGTAATTCATCACCCGCACCCGCGATCATCAATAACAATAAAAAATCGCTCAAATCTTTTACCGCCGTTTCGGATTGACCTACGCCAACGGTTTCAATTAAAATCACATCAAATCCTGCAGCTTCGCACAAGAGCATATTTTCCCGTGTTTTCTCGGAGATTCCGCCGAGGTGCCCGCTGGTAGGACTTGGTCTGATATATGCATTTCTATTTTGAGAAAGTTCATTCATCCGAGTTTTATCTCCCAAAATACTGCCCTGATTTAAGGTGCTGGTGGGATCAATAGATAATACGGCTATTCTATGACCTTTTTCGATAAGAAATAAGCCAAAAGCTTCAATAAAAGTGCTTTTTCCAACACCTGGGATACCGGTAACTCCAATCCTCAAGGATGTTCCCGTATGACTTAAAATGGAATCTATTAATTGGGTTGCCGATCGTTGATCTTCAGGTAATTGACTTTCACACAAAGTAATGGCCTGGCTCAAAACCAATCGATCTCCAGAGAGGACTCCTGATTTTAATTGGTCTAGCGTAAGATTTCTTTTCGTTAATGACATATTTTATGATACCAATGGCTTCATAAATTCAATTTATGCTTACTAATTTAGGCCATTTGCCCTTTTGAATGCACTTCACATTAAATTATAATGTAAAGCGATACAAAGCGAAAGCATGAGCAGACCTTCAAATAGTCATTGGCACCCACTACATGGCGAATCATATCTACCGAGAGACCTAAGGTTATAGAATATATTCGCTCAAATCTTTATTTTTAATGATGCCTGTCAGTTTCTCGTCCACAAGGGCTTTATCGATTAAAATTTTTGAGTGGGCACCGATGGTATCTGGAATATCAAACAAGATATCGTTAAGGAGTTTACTCATGATGGTTTGTAAACGCCGTGCCCCTATATTTTCCATTTCTTCATTGATGGCGAAAGCCTTCTCTGCAATTTCTTCAAGCGCATCATCACTGAATTCGATAGAAACATTTTCGGCTTCGATCAAAGCGATGTACTGCTTGGTCAATGCATTTTTTGGCTCTTTTAAAATCTTTAAAAAATCTCCTTTGGTAAGATTATTCAATTCAACTCGGATGGGAAACCTACCTTGTAATTCAGGAATCATATCTGAGGGCTTGCTAAAATGAAAGGCACCTGCAGCAATGAACAATACATGATCTGTCTGAATAACTCCATATTTGGTGGTTACAGAACTCCCTTCAACAATAGGTAAAAGGTCTCTTTGTACGCCTTCTCTACTTACATCGGGTCCAGATTTTCCACTGCGTCCACCAGCTATTTTATCAATCTCATCAATAAAAATAATGCCGGTATTACTCGCTTTGTGTAGAGCCTCTTCTTTGACTTCGTCCATATCAATGAGCCTTTGACTTTCATCTTCAAGTAATAATCTTTTGGCTTCTGAGATGGTAACTTTTCTTTTTTTAGACTTTTTGGGCATCATATTGCTGAGCATATCTTGCATGTTAATCATAGAAGATTCATCAATCATACCACCGCCAATCATACCCAGGTTGCCAGAAGCGGCAGCTTTAATGTCAATCTCTATTTTTCGATTGTCTAGCGTACCTTTTTGAATTTTTTCACGAAATTTTTCTCTGGTCTTTTCATTCAGTTCAAGATCATTCATATCCGCTTGCGCATCTCCACCAGGGAAAGACTTTCCTTTTCCTTTGAGGGGGGGGATTAAGGCATCTAAAATGATATTTTCAACAATAGCTTCTGCTTTGGCTTTTACTTCTGTCTGTTTCTGTATCCGAACCATATTTACGGATTGTTCGACGAGATCGCGTACCATACTCTCAACATCTCGACCTACATAGCCCACTTCGGTAAATTTTGAGGCTTCCACCTTGGTAAATGGAGCGTCTGCGATTTTTGCTAGCCTTCTCGCAATTTCGGTCTTACCTACTCCTGTAGATCCAATCAATAGAATATTATTGGGAATAATATCATTTTTAATCTCTCCTTGAACATTCATTCTGCGCCATCTGTTTCGTAGGGCAATGGCCACATTTCTTTTGGCATCACTTTGACCAATGATATATTTATCTAATTCGGCAACGATTTGCTTGGGTGTGAGGTTTTCCATTTTTAAAATAGTTGTTTTAAAGCGCTTGTATTTGTTTTAATCGAGAAAAATTGGCTCGCCGCGGCGGCATGTATTTTAGCATTACTGAATTGAAATTCATACGCCTTTATCTTTAATGAAAAACCAAAGCTCAGTCCGGCACCATAGGCCATTTCATCTATACTGAATGCGGCTCTTTGCCTGTGATTATAACCCAAATTGAGTTCAATACGCTTTCCGATAATCAAGGCCGTTCCAAAATTGAAATATCTAAAAATTTGATCCGATCGCCTGATATTTTGGTTTAGGGCGTACAAATCATCACTAGAACGAGCCAAATCGGTAACCGTAATGGTAAAACGAAACGGCATATGCTGAGGCTTAAAAGTGGTACCTATCAAGACATCAAATGGGAGTGAGGTATTTTGATCTGCTGTAAAATCAGAAAGTAAAAACCCTAAGTTTTTGATCACCATACCGACAGAGAAGTTTTGATAGGGGCTTCTGTACATACCCCCTAAGTCGAATAAAAGGGCAGTGGCACCTGTGGTAGAGATATAAGAGCCTGCCATTTTTAGATTGATGCCCAAGGTAAAAGGACCCATATTGTGAGATTTCCCGATGTGAAGCACATAGTCTTGTGCCTGGAACGTACTAATAACCTTCCCTAGATGATCCGTTTCATCGAAGGTGCCGTAATCAGTAAATAAAATACCGGCAGTCAGGGGACCTATTTTACCGGCACTAAATTGCGCTATGGCACTCATCCTATTGATACCTGCCAAATAGGGATGAAACATGATATAGACATCTCCTAAAGTGCTGTCACCCAAGATTGCTGGATTGTGATATCCCATGGCAATGTCGTGGTCATCGCTTGACACCGCATGCCCACCGAGTACTGCCACACGACTGCTATTGGGAAGGTTTAAAAAATGAAAGCCTTGCTGGGCAAACAAGGTTGACCAAAAAACTAAAAAAAACAAAGTGAACGTCGCCTTCAAATAGCTTTTGTATTTTCTTCTGGAATAATGAATTTTAACGGTTGCTTAACCTTCTGCTCTAGCAAAGCAATATTTAACACATCATCTACATTTCCTACATAATGAATTTGTAATAATTTGAGGTATCGATCATCTATTTCCTCAATATCTTTCTTATTTTTTATGCTAAGAATGATTTCTTTGATCCCTGCACGCTTGGCAGCCAATATTTTCTCTTTCACCCCGCCGACAGGCAATACTTTACCACGTAATGTAATTTCTCCAGTCATGGCAAGTTTGGCCTTTACTTTTCTTTGGGTATAAAGAGAGGCCAGTGCGGTAAGTATGGTGATGCCAGCAGATGGGCCATCTTTTGGAATAGCACCGGCAGGAACATGGATATGTAGATCATAATGATCAAATATTTTATAATGTATGTCGAGTACTTCGGCATTAGATTTTAGATAAGAGAGTGCCGTGACAGCAGATTCTTTCATAACATCACCTAGTTGACCTGAAAGGGTGAGTTTCCCTTTGCCTCTGCTCAAGCTAGACTCAATAAATAAAATATCACCACCTGCAGGTGTCCAAGCCAAGCCCGTGACAATACCTGGAAAGTCATTGTGCTCATATGTTTCTTTATCAAAAATCTCTGAACCTAAGATATTGCGTACCTGCTGGGCATCCATTTTTGATTCAAAAGGAGTTTCCATGGCTTTGGATTTTGCGATATTTCGGACCAAAGCAGCAATCTTTCGTTCGAGACTCCGCACACCTGATTCACGGGTGTAGTCATTGACTACTTTTTCAATGGCCTTTTGATTAAATTTTAAATCTTTAGAAGTCAGGCCATGCTCAATGATCTGTTTCGGAATTAAGTGCTTATTGGCAATTTGAACTTTTTCTTCTAAGGTATAACCTGTGATATCAATGATTTCCATGCGATCAAGCAAGGCCGGTTGGATGGTTTCTAATGAATTTGCTGTAGCAATGAAAAGCACCTTACTTAGATCATAGTCCACTTCTAAATAGTTATCCTTAAAACTACTATTTTGTTCGGGGTCTAAGACTTCGAGCAATGCAGATGAAGGATCTCCCCTAAAGTTGGCGTTTATCTTATCAATTTCATCTAAGATAAAAACAGGGTTTGATGACTTGGCACGCTTGATATTTTGTAGAATTTTACCCGGCATGGATCCAATGTAGGTCTTTCTATGGCCTCTAATTTCGGCTTCATCATGAAGACCACCCAGTGACATACGAATATATTTCCTACCCAGAGCCTCAGCAATAGATTTACCCAAAGAAGTTTTACCCACTCCAGGAGGTCCATAAAGACAAATAATGGGACCTTTGAGGTCATCTTTAAGTTTGCGTACGGCTAAGTATTCTAGTATTCGATCTTTAACTTTATCAAGCCCAAAATGATCTCGATCT
>CAJJCN010000069.1 GCA_905182655.1 Flammeovirgaceae bacterium UBA4465 | reverse complement strand
AACTTAATGTGATTTAAATATGAAAAGTTTTTCGGCCTTCATTTCACAACGCTCACGCTAACTGATATCCCCTACTTTTAGGGTCGGCAAATATAAAACAATGCTTCATAGATGCAACATCTATATTGATAATCTTTAAGAATAATCGTAATTTTTATTGAGGGTCTATTTTGGCTTTTTATAGACAGGAACCGTACTGCATGGCTCTCCGTACATCATGCTGGCCACATGGGGCAATAAGGCCTGAGTCAGCTTCGCATAAGCATAATCCCTTTGTTGAACCGATCCGCATCCTTTGATGACTACTTTGGCATCCGCATAATCCGACCATTTGATTTTATCAATCGCATGATCGATAACTACACGTTCTAAATCTGCCTCATTGCCAATCGCAATAGACTGCGTGACTAACGACAGCTTGGACATCAGCAGCATGTAAGCCCAAGCAGGAATGATCGCGTCTGCTGTACAAGTAATCAAGACCGCTGCATCTTTGAACTGCGCCCCATCAAGTGCCTTTAATGCCCCTCTAAAATCTTTCTCTTTTAACACCAAGCCCTGAAATAGATAATCCTTAAGATCTATGATCCGCGTTTCAATATCCATGAGATAATCTTGTAAATCAATGGTCAAGAGTCCTGACTTTTCTACTCTATTGACAATGGTGCCTTCTGTTTTCATAAATTGCCTAAAGGATTTTTGGAGGGTATGGTGTGAAATTCTTTGAGGTAATTTGGCTCAAAATCTTGTAAGTTTTCAAAAGATCCCTTATTAAACTTTTGAAAGGCTAATATACCCATACATTGGGCACGTGGATAAATATCTGCCGCTATTTTTAGGTGAGGATGATCAATAAATCCTTCACATTTACCGGCTCCGTCCCCTACTAAAAGTATCGGATGGTCAACATAGTTCTCAAATAACTCTGGTGATAAAATTACCGCTTGGGTATCCATTATCTCTGCACCTTTTTTATCGACCAACTTCGTATACACTTCCATACGTCGGGCATCAATCATAGGTGCAATATAACTAATGTCTGAAACGATAGGCCGCATCTCTTCAATAATGATGTCCAAGGAATTAATAGAAATCAACGGAATTTCTAGGGCACTACAAAGTCCTTTCCCAGTAGCGGTACCTATCCTCAATCCGGTATAAGATCCTGGTCCTTCCGAAACTGCAATCGCTTCCAATGCGCTTCGCTCTACTTTTAAATTATCTAATAATTGCCTTATTATCTCAGGCATTAAAGTTGCATGTGACTTGGGTAGGTTATAAACCTGCTCCGCTAAGCACACCCCTTCTTGATGTAACGCCAGTGAGCACACAGATGTTGAGGTTTCAAGGCTTAAAATCAAATCAATTCGGTTTTAAAATACCATCATAAGCTTCTGAATCTTCTAATATTTCAACGGCTTTAAGAATATCTGGATCCGTGTCGAAAGAAGCTTCAATAATGCCTTCTTGGAGATAATATCTACTGACAATGTCTTGTTCGAGTAGCTGTTTTATTTCGCCCTCATATTGAATTAAATCTTTCTTTTTTTCGCTTTGAAGAAGCGCCTTGAGTTCAATAATACTTTGGTGAACTTGCTCGCTTCTCGCTGTTTCTTTAGCCAAGTCCAGTGCTTGTTTTAATTTGATTTCAAGCGGTGTTTGATAATCAAAAGCTTGGTTCCCTAGCCACGCTAAAAACTGTTGAAATTCTGGTGGGCTTAATTCAAAATCTCTCGCACTCGTCAATGTGTCGTGATCAAAATAATACTTTGTGGCATAGTTAAATATTAAATCCTTTTGCATCAGCCTATATGACACGGTAGCGAATTTAGATGGGGCTATCAAAATATCAGGGTCTACACCACCTCCATCCAAAACAGATCTCCCACTTGATGTCTGGAAAGTTGACTTAAGTGAATCAGCTATTTTTGCTGTGCTTTCCGTACTGTAGTCAATGGCTTGAATACAGCGCCCACTAGGTATGTAATATTTGGCAGTGGTGACTTTTAATTGTGCATTGTAGGCCAGCGGTCGTGTTTGCTGGACCAGCCCTTTACCGTAGGTTTTTCTACCCACCAACACACCTCTGTCGTAATCTTGCACGACGCCTGCCACAATTTCAGCCGCAGATGCACTGCGCCGATCGGTTAGGACAACCAATGGGATTTCGGCATCCACAGGTTGGCTTTTTGTGCTGTACACCTTCGTCCATTCCTCTAGTTTTCCTTTGGTACTCACGATTTCAGCCCCCTTGGGTATGAAGATATTGGAAACATTGATAGCCTCATCCAATAGGCCTCCTGGATTGCCTCTCAAATCTAAAATAAGCTTTGACGCTCCTTGTTGTGTTAATTCTTTAAGCGCCGCACTTACTTCTTTACCTGCATTGGTGGTGAAATCTGTTAACTTAATATAGCCTAGGCCTGCTTTGACTAGCCCCGCATAGGGTACATTTTTAATAACTATTTTTTCAGTTGCCAAAGAAATTTGGAATACCTCTGGGCTGTTCATTCTTTTAATTTCTAATGTGATTTGAGCGTTGATCTGACTCTTTAAAAGATTGCTGATCTCATACGCTTTCTTTCCACTTAAGGCTATATCATTTATTTTCAAGATTTGATCCCCTATCAACAGTCCTGCGCGCACAGCAGGTGCGTTCTTATAAGGCATGACTACCGTATTGATACCTCCTTTCTTATCAATAACCGCACCAATACCCCCATATTCTCCAGTAGTCATGGTTCGGTAGTCCTCAATATCATCTTCTGGAATATAATCAGTGTAGGGGTCCAAAGATGAAAGCATGGCGTCAATGCCTATTTTCATCAACTCAGTAGGATTAACCTCCTCTACATAATAGGCGTTTACCTCTTTAAACAAGGTAGTAAAGATATCTAGACTCTTTACGATCTGAAAATACCGATCATCCTGCTCTACAGTTTTAAAAGCAAGGAAGAAAAAAAGAATTATTGGAATTACTATGAAAGGATACTTTCTCATGATGCTTCAAAATTAGACAATCTCATCTTTATTAATAGGCAAACGTTTGAAGAGTTTAATAAGTTGCCGTTCGACCTCATTATATGTAGGTATCATGGGTGCGAGGTAGATAATTGCCATGAGATAGCCTTGATCGGTAGCGTTTATGCTTTCCTTATTCTTTCTGTAGACTTCGCGGATGAGCCGCTTGATTCTGTTTCGACTTACGGCTAACTTGTGCAGCTTTTTAGGTACGCTGATGAGCACTTGCCTGCCTTGATCTACCGGTTGGGAAAGAAGTATAATCCGGAATTTTTCTAAACGAAAAGAGGAACCCTTTTTGAAAAGCTCCTCTATTTTTACTTTACTACTTAACCTTTCAGTTTTAGAAAAACTGTAATCAGGTTTCGGTTGGGCTGATACACTCATGCCCTAGTTGTTATTTGGATCGTTTCTCGTCAGAAACAGTTAATTTTTTTCTTCCCTTCGCTCTTCTTCTGGCAAGGAGGCTTCTGCCACTGGGCGTCTCCATTTTGGATCTAAACCCATGCTTATTTTTTCTTTTCCTTACTGATGGCTGAAATGTCCTTTTCATCGAATTTTATTATTTTGTTCTAGCAAAACGGAGTGCAAAAATATGTTAATACAAACCTATTTACAAAGTAAGTGTTAGTTTTTATTCTTAATCTGGGTAAGAAATTCTTGAATTTTAGCTTTCTCTAGTCTTGGTCCATATTGTGAAACCACTTGAGAAGCTGCCAAACTCGCTAAATTTCCGGCTGCTAAATAAGAGAGCCCATGATTAATTCCATACAAAAAAGAGCCTGCATAGATGTCTCCAGCCCCTGTTGTATCAATGGCCTGTGTTTTTACAGCATCAATGTGATAGGTGTTCTCACCATCCCATATCTGAGCCCCTTTGCTCCCCAGCGTTAAAACATAAGATTTCGTAATTTTTTTTAAATTTTCAATTGCTAGGGTTAAATCATCGGTGGCGGCATACAGCTGAGCTTCCTCCTCGTTGCAAAAGAGCAAATCAACCCCTTCTCCCACCACTTCATGCATTTGATCTCCAAAATATTTGACCATACTCGGATCTGAGAAGGTAAGCGCTGTTTTAACACCTACAGTTTTTGCCCACTTTTTTGCTTCTTTTATCGCTTCAAAACCAGAAGGGCTTGAAACCAAATATCCCTCCAAAAACAAATAATGAGAATTCTCTAATTGCTCTAAATCCAATTCTAATACGGAAAGGTTTGATGAAATCCCTAAAAAAGTACTCATTGTTCGTTCAGCATCGGGGGTAATCATTACTAAGCATTTTCCTGTCACGCCCTCATCAAGCTTTGCATTAGATAAATTGGTATCCACCCCTTGTTCTGATAAATCATCCCGATAAAATATACCGTCAGCATCCGAAGCCGCTTTACAAGAATAAAATCCAGCACCTCCCAATTGTGCAAGGGCTACCACAGAATTAGCAGCAGAACCTCCCGCTTGTTTTTTTCTTATATTGCTTTGCGCTGATTGCAATAAATCATCTTGCCTATCTTGTTCGGCCAATGTCATCAAGCCTTTCTCCACACCATTTGCTTCTAAAAAAGCGTCCGTAACCTCAATTTCATAGTCTACAATGGCATTTCCAATGGCATAAACATCATATTTCTTAGCACTCATCATCTTACTTTAATATTTGAAGGGCAATATTAGGATAATCTGTAATCAATCCATTCACTCCCCAGTGAATAAGTTGCCGCATATCTAAAGAATCATTCACCGTCCAAGGAATGACTTTCATGTTTTTCGCCTGCAATTCACTAATGATCACAGCACTCAATAAGGCATAGTCGCAGCTATATATTTCAGGTTTAAATCCAAGGGAATCAATGTTTAACTTCCAAGAAAGCTCATTTTCAATAAGTAGCGCCAATTGGACCTCCGGATAATGCTTATTAAAATATCGTAGGATTCGAAAATCAAAGGACTGAATGGTAATCCTACGCCAATCAACTTGATCATTGACCACCTGATAGGCTGCCTGACAAAAAACAGCAACTTCTGGATGATAAATACCCTCTGATGCTAATTCAGATTTCAATTCTATATTGTAATGAATAAGCTGACCGTTGGCGGTTGCCACCTGCTCAACGGTATCTAAAACCTCTGTCAATAAAGGTTTTGAAATCCTGCTTTTTTCTTGCAAAAGAAAGTCATTATTGAACAATGAGCCACAATCAAATACCTTGATCTCATTATAAGTCATGTGATACATATTCAGCTCTTTTTCCGTCTTTTTGGGTATCTCCCTCCCTCCAGGATACTGACAGATCGCTGATGAAATGAAAGGCTCATGACTCACCACCAATTGGGTATCCCCTGACATCACAATGTCTAATTCTAAGGTGTTCACACCTAATTCCAAAGCTTTAAGGAATCCTAAAATAGAATTCTCAGGAAATAAGCCCCGCATACCTCTGTGCCCTTGAAGATCTAGTGATCCGCCTTCATCCGATACCTCAGACGCACTTTGCTGCCCGCATTGAACGCATGCGAGTAATGCAATAAATATCAAGAGGTTTCTCATCAACGCAATAATTTGATTCGTGCAAAAATATAATGTAAGGTGTCTTCATTAATCACCATTCTATAAAATTCGGTATTGGGTAATAAGATGGGATCATAACCAGTATACTGTAAATATTTTTTAGAAATATTTTTATCAAACCAATGAATCAATCTCATTTTCCCCTCTGATATTTCCAAACATGTGATCCCTCGCTTCCCTATGACCGTACCCGAATTAAAAAGGCAGGGTATGGCCAGATTATGATGGTAAATAAAACTATTGGCGTTTTTTAAATTATCAATTTGATGGTCTTTTTCAAGTTCTGCTTGGTAAAATTTTATCGAATGAGCAATACTCTCTTGACTGGATGGTCTGCTGATCAGATAGTCTCGACATAACTGATCAATCTTAAATCGCAATCGATCTACTTTGTGTAAAGATTCAAACAATGGCCGGTGCGTATGACCTATAATACTTATTTGATTCCTCTTGATGGCATGCTCATAAGCCCGTTTTTCTATCTTATATTGTTTTTTACTTGACTGCGAAACAGAATAGTTTTTTGTACTTAAAGGATTGGCAAAATATTTCAACGTGAACCCTGCCAATTCATTCTGAAGTTGGTATTTTTTTGAGGCTTGATGCCCATGATAAATAAAAATATGGTCCCCCTCATAACTTAATTTACAGGCTTCTGACATTTGATAATCATAAGGTGGCTTTTGAACCTTCAACTGAAGATCATGGTTTCCATAGGTTTTGGCCAATCGGTTTTCGTTTGCAAAGGCATCGAACAGCTTATAAATAGACTTCCAATTCTTCAAAATAACATCTAATGAAAATCTTTGTAACTCCTCAACATCTCCATTGAGTATCAAAGAATAATTATGTTTTAAATAATAATCCTTCAAGGCACATTGAAACAACTCAGAATTAGGCTTGAAATCATCCGTAGTCCCTCCATCGCCTATATGAAGGTCACTAAAAATCACCCATCTTGACTGATTATTGATATTGGACTCCCAGGCTCCCTTTAAAACCGTATCAAGATGTTCGTTTATATGGATGTCTGGATCGGTCATGTCTAGGTCAAATAGGCCGCGCCAAATACTCCTGCGCTGTCTCCTAATAAGGGTTTGTGAAAAATAGTATCCAAATTCACATTAAAAACATGCTTTTTTACCTCTTTTAAACCCTCAGTATAAAGCAAATCGATATTTCCCACGCCACCTCCGATGACGATAATATCTGGATCCAAGATGTTAATTACTCCAGCCATTGCCCTTCCAAACTGTGTTATCAATCTGTTAATTGTATGGGTGTCATTAGGTGACGTTCCTGAGAGATGTCCTTGATAAATATCCTTGAGTTTTTTTGATTCATGAAATTTTTCGTGATGATACCGCTCTAAATTTTTACCTGAAATAACGGTTTCCACACAGCCTGTTTTCCCGCAATAACAGGACCCTCCAGATACGTCTAAAAAATTATGACCCCATTCTCCTCCAATGCCTTGACGTCCATGGATCAATTGCCCATTGACGACAATACCCCCGCCAACACCAGTACCCATAATCACCCCAAAGACTACGTTTGCTTCAGGTAATTTTCGCGGAACTATGCCCATTTTATATTCTGCCAAAGCAAAACAATTGGCATCGTTTGCCATTTGTAAAGGGATACCCAAAGCCTTTTTGACGTCTTCTTTAAAACACCTCCCATTGAGTATGGTCGTATTTGCGTTTTTCATGAGACCTGAAATGGGATCAATGGTTCCTGGTGTTCCCAGGCCTATCTTTTCTGGAAAATATCCCAATTCATGAGCCATCGTGTCAATAAGTAATTTTATTCTACTGATGATGTGATGATAACCTTGGGCTGCTTCTGTATCGATACGCTTTCTCACCAATATTTTGGGTACGCTGTCGTCATTCAGAACCACTCCTTCTATTTTAGTCCCTCCTAAATCTATTCCCCAAATCGGCATTTTTTCTTATTTTAACTTTAAATACTGAATTTATTTCCAGCTATTCGTACTTCAAGTAGTCTAATTTAACTTAACACCTGACCAAAGTATCCAATTCTATAAAATCCTTTCCTTTAAAGATAAAATAAATTATTTTTAATTTCAATAACAATTAACGCGCATCGGGTTGAGGGACTAGGGGTTTCTTTGCGTCATATTTTAA
>CAJJCN010000068.1 GCA_905182655.1 Flammeovirgaceae bacterium UBA4465 | reverse complement strand
CAGAAATAACCTTTAGGTATTACAGAAAAATCAATCTACTGCGGCAGTCGCAATCGTTTTGAAAAGTTTGCCATCAGAGATCAAGCATCCTTTATCAATCATATCAAAAATTTCTTTTTCACGATTTCCCTTATATTTTTTTTGATCCATAAAAACCTTCACGCCGCCGATAGGCTGTGCCAAAAGTTTTTTCACAGCAGGGGTGTCATTAAAATCAATTTTAAGCCCCCTTTGATCATCTATTCGGATACCGGCCATATAGATAAGGTCATCAGTACAACTAAAAGTAATGAGCTCTCCTATGCTTCTAAATTCCAGAAATTGAGTTTTCCCCATAATACCTTCAAACACCACTTCGCTAAAGGCATCTATTATTTGATTGGATTTTTCAAGATCATGGGCAAGCAGATGTTTCCAATCATCTGCTATGATTCCGTTGACCACTAAAAAATCTATAAATTCATTTTCTAAGGGTTCGAGTTCTTCAAGGGTGAGTCTACGATATTTCATTACTGAGGAAAAGCATATTGGATACCTTATAAAAGGCAATTTTAACGATTATTTTGTTTGCCACCATAAATATTTACCTTTGAATTTTACATCTTAAAATAAATAATCATTAAAAAACTAATCGTAATAGTTGCATTTTTTTGTAACTATTTTGTTTCAGTTCAAGCCGTAATGGAATCTACCTATGTAGACGTCCCACTGAATAAGGTTCAAAGATTTATAGAACTACACAAAAAGGTTACTGACCTGTCTCAAGGTGAAGGTAGAACGGTTCAAGGACACTGGGTCTATAGATATTGGTATGGTTCAGGTGCTGCCATTGTTATTTACGATCAATACAATTCCGCGCAAGATGCCATTAACGATGATTTCAAAGCGGTTTACGCAAAGAACTACGAAGCTCTTTCGGCAGAGGACAAGAAAGAAATGGATGCCGTTTTCACAGAATGGTGGTCGTTTTACAATGGTCATTGGGATGAAATGCGGGTCATAAACTATGAAAAAGACTTTGTTTCAAAAGAAGATGTGGATTGGGATATCCCCTTTGTCTTTGTGGTAGGGACCTACAACACCAAAGGCAAGCCCTCTGAGATGGCCGAAGCCTATATGGATTGGCAAACCAGGCCTTTGGTTGCCGAGGGATTACAAATGGGTGGTGGCGTAACCAAACATTATAAAGGGGCAGGTGCAGATCTAGAGTTTTTCGGTGCTTTCAAAACCATGGTAGATTTTGCCACTTCCATCAGTACACAAGGAACGGTAAATACCACTGCTAGAAATAGCTTTTGGAGTCTTGTAGACGGATCTCATGCGGATCAAATCTATTCACATGTAGGACATCTTGTAGATGGTACCTTCGATCTAGCTGGAAAAGATAAATAAACCCAAGCTTCTTCAATAAAATTTCATTGACTTAAACCCTCCTTTGGTGGAGGGTTTTTTTATGCCTTCTGGAGATTATTTAAGGTCATATATGAGTTCAAATGAGGCCTGAATAAAAAAGCCAGCTCTCTGCTCGTTTGAGAAAATCGTTGGCTTTTTAATCGCTAACCATTGATCCTTAGATCATCGGTCAGTGGTAAAGAAATTCAGGATAGTTGATTCATAAATTAACTCATCAAGCAGCCTGTTTTTTCTTGATTTCTTCTGGTAATTGGATTTCCTTCTGATCCTTTATCTGGATCACTCCCAATACATCGAGTAACTTAATCACTTGGTAAGTCGGATCAAATTCATGCCACCGTATGCCTCCAAAATTAGGCCTTGAGCCATATTTGTGATGATTGTTATGGTAACTTTCTCCCATCATTAAAAAATCAAAGGGCAAAAAATTTCTCGAAGTATCTTTTACTTCATAGTTTCTATACCCGTATTTGTGTGCAAACCAATTAATTATGGCTCCATGGATAGGGGAAAATAAAAATTGCATAGGCAATAAAGCCCACAGCCAAATTTCTGTTGCAAATAAATAATAAACACCCACATATGCGGCTCCCCAAAACAATCTTGATGGCCAAGATCTGGCAAATTTGTCAAAGAACTCCCATTTGGGCACTCCATCTGTAAAACGCTTTTCTGGTATTTCCTGACCGCTGGCTATTTTGGAATAAATGGTTTTAGTTTTCCACATCATTTTAAAAATTGAATCATCATATTTAGGAGAATGCGGATCGTTTTCAGTATCTGCAAAAGCATGGTGCATTCGATGCATCACACCGTATCCATAGGGACTTAAATAATTAGAGCCTTGAAAAATCCAGGTAAGCACAAAAAATATCTTCTCTGTTTTAGGTCCCATCGTAAAGGCTGCATGAGAAGCATACCTGTGTAGGAAAAACGTTTGGAAGAAAAGTGAAAGGTACCAGTGTGATACAAAAAAGATGAGAATGATTTCCATGAAAATGTTAAATTAAAAAATGAATCTTACTATAGTAAGATCCATTAAGTTTTCATTTGTTACAGAAAATCGAAATTTTATTTATTTGAGGAGAGATTTTTTGGAAATCTCTCGCTTTAATTCGTCAATCATCTCATTGATGCTGCCGAATTCGCAGGCCTTTTTGAATGATAGAGGCAGTTTAGGTACCGTAAAATCAGTTTTAAACTTTATTTTATCTTGTTCTAATTTTGACTTTGCCCTAAAAAATAATTGCCGGCAATGGTCTTTCTTTTTATCAAATATCTCCTGCAATTCTTCATATTCGACACTAAAGACTTCACGCATTACATAAATAGATTTCTCTAAAGGTTCTAATTTCTTATGTAACACCTGCCAAGCTTCTCCCAACTGGGCATCCATATCAAAATTTAAAAAGGCTTTTATTTGTTGGCGGTCCACGAGCTCAAAATGGTCTTCAGCGGTAAAAGTTTTCTGAGAAATTTTGCTCTTTAAAGAAGTCAGGAATTTAATACTGTTGTTGCTTACGGATTTAATTAGGTAGGCTTTTGTATTTTTGATGTCTTTGCGATCAATGGAAAGCCATTTTTCAAAAGTATCTTGAACAATGTCTTCTGCATCTTCAATGCTCCCTACGATTCTTAAGGCAATGCTACGCAATAGCGGGTGATAGCTAAATATATCTTCTGACGTATTCATGTAGATGTACAAATAAAGCAAGATTGAAGCATTCTGACAATAAAATTAGGTATTATAAACAATCACAATAAAAACCTATTGTTTGTAAATTAAGTTCCCATACCTCTACTAACCCTTATAATTTTAATTTTTTATACAGAACCTTTTTGGATATCATAACAATTTGTCCCGGCATTAATGGATGGAGCGCCAAGTCTTCAACCCCTACACGTATGAGTCTTAACGTGGGGTGACCCACCTTGGCAGTCATTTTACGTACTTGCCTGTTTTTGCCCTCGGTTAAAATCACTTCAACCCAAGAGGTCTCGGGATGTTTAATTCTGTTGACAGCAGGACTTCGTTCG
>CAJJCN010000067.1 GCA_905182655.1 Flammeovirgaceae bacterium UBA4465 | reverse complement strand
GGAGAGGGTGAAGAAACGGTCAATGTGGAGCCGTCATCTATTCTCTATTTAAAATTGAGTGGAGTCCTCCAGGAGCGTACGACGGAAGATCCTTTGAAAGACCTTTTTCCTGAAGCAGTGATGCCCGAAATTGGACTACATGATTTGGTTTCAACGATTCAGCACAGCAAAGAAGATGAACGAATCAAAGGCATTTATCTAGACCATCAGTTGTTGAGTGGTGGATTTGCTTCTTTGAAGGAAGTTAGGGATGCCTTGATTGATTTTAAAGCCTCGGGTAAGACCATCTATGCCTATGGAGAATACTTAAGTGAAGGAGATTATTATCTAGCATCGGCGGCAGATGCTTTCTTCATGCACCCAGAAGGATCTCTAGAATTCAATGGCCTAATGGCCAACATTACTTTTTTCAAAGGTCTTTTTGATAAGTTAGAAATAAAGCCTGAAATATTTAGAGTGGGAACCTTTAAAAGTGCAGTCGAGCCGTTTCTAAGAAAGGATATGAGCCCTGAGAATCGCCTACAATATACCTCGCTACTTTCCGCTATATATGATATTTATTTAACTGATGTAGCCCAATCACGAAACATTCAAAAGGTTGACCTCTCAAGATATTCAAAAGATTTATTGGTTCAAGTTCCCGAAGATGCTTACCGCTTGGGATTGGTAGATTCTTTGGGATACAAGGATGAGCTAAAATCTTTGATAGCTTCAGATTTAGAATTAGAAGAGGTATCGGAGGTATCTTTTATCTCCTATCAGAATTACAAAAATTCATATAAAGACAAATATGCTAAGGATAAAATTGCTGTAATATATGCGAATGGATCCATTGTAATGGCAGGAGATGATACTCAAATTGTGGGTTATAAATTGGCCAAAGAAATCAGAAAAGCCCGTGAAAACAAATCGGTGAAAGCCATTGTATTAAGAATTAATTCACCAGGAGGAAGCTTGGTCGCTTCAGATCTTATTTGGCATGAAGTGTCCTTAACCAAAGGCGTGAAACCCATCATCGCTTCAATGGCTGATGTAGCCGCCTCAGGGGGTTATTATATCGCCATGGCCTGTGATACCATTATCGCACAGCCGAATACGATCACGGGATCGATAGGCATCTTTGGTATGTGGTTTAATTTTGAGCAATTACTTGAAAATAGATTTGGAATCACTCATGATGTAGTCAAGACGGGAGATCATTCAGATTTGTATACGGTGACCCGTAACCTTACTGATTTTGAACGCAGTGTCATTCAAAAAGGAGTCAATAAAGGATATCAAACATTTATTACCAAAGCGGCAGAGGGCAGGGGGGTGACACCCGAAGCGATAGATAAGGTAGGCAGTGGTCGTGTATGGTCCGGGACCCAGGCTTTGGATAATGGCTTGGTCGATATAATAGGTAATTTTGATGATGCAGTTGCCCTGGCCGTGGCTATGAGTGGTGTTGAAGGTGCCTATCGAATCGTGAATTACCCTGCACAGAAATCTATGTTTGAAAAACTATTGGGTTCGGTAACTAATGAAATAATGATTTCTAATCAGACGACCAATGAAGTAATGGCCCCTTATCTAAAGCAAATTAAAGCATTACAAGAGATGAAAGGTATTCAAGCACGAATGACGGAGGACTTGTCTATTCATTAAATACAAATGACCCCCTCATTCACTTTAATAATTTATTAGCGCCTTTTCTAAAAACTCCAAAATAAATATCGAGCCAAATAGACAAGGTTTAAAGCTATTAGGAACGTATATCTGGTTAGGGTTATAATTCTCTTTGGCAGGAAAAGGAATATTTTTTCGAGACTTGTAAGAGGGCTTTTCTATTGATGATTCTAAAGGTGAAGATTGTTGGGCTCAGTTTTGAGCCCTGTGAGTTTCATGGGTGTGAGCTTTAATTATTGCACTTCTTCTTATTTGAACTAAATCTCCTCTAGGAGTTTCCTGCTTGTAATCTCCTTTTTGTAGGGTATTATCTTTTAGATAAATCTCCAAAGAGGGTAGATTGAAAACAATTTTAAATTCATCAGAACAATCCAGGGTATATATATATACATCTTCTCCGATTTTATCAAATGCTACAACTCAATCTTTTCCATCTTTGACCCCTTTATTAAACATCTGACTATTTGAGATTTCACTTAATGTCAATGCCTCTTATGATACATTTTTGACATCTGCCTGCATGAGATTGTTTCATTTTTGCTTTGAAAAAAGTTCTCATTTTGATTCATTGTAATCAAGGAAATATTGATTTGATCATCCAGAACTAAAAAAGGCGAAAAGCGTTTTAGCCTAATTTTTAATTTAAAGCATGACATCTTATCAATATAAAAAGAGGACTCTCTTGCTTCATCCCCCAATAGAATAATTATTCTATAATAATCATGTTTACGCCTGCCTCACTTAAAACATCAAGGACCTCTTTTACCCTTTCGTTCTTCAATTTTTCAAATTGCACGCCGACCTCTTTTAACCGATCACTAAGTAACTCATATACTTCATAATAAGAATCTGCAGGTCTAAAATCTGCATTTGGCACATTGCCTCCCAAGTAAGCCAATTTTTCACCGATCATCTTTTTAAACCTCACATCGTCTTGACCCGTTCCCGTTGCTTTTAGCTGGATTAACTTTTTTTCTAAATTCAAAAAATCTAATGCTAAACTATCTACCAATGCTATTAATACTTCCTTTTGATTGGTATTTGAAAGTATTGATTTCAAATCTAACAATTGTCTTCGGGCAATTTCCATTGAATTAATGTAATTGGCAGTTATATTTAAATCATCATAGATTTTTTTCATCAATCCATTTTGGAGACGGATGTCTGCCAAGGTCCCTTCAGAATGAGGATCTTTGATTACTTCAAGTTTTTTTGACATGACCTCCTCACCCAATTTTAAAAGTACATGGTAAGTTCCAGGAGGAGCCATTATTGACAACTTAAACGGAACTTTTCGCTCTCTATTTTTATCCAAAGACACCCATTCAGCATACAAAGGCTTAGTTCTTAAAGTAATGTCATCGGTGCTTTCTCCTTGAAAATCCCACCAAACCCTATTAAATCCTTTTATTCCTTTGTCTTTAATGGTTTTGATTGTGTCGTTTTCAGCATTTAAAATAATGATTTCCACTTCTTGCTTTTCTTGCAACCAGTAATTGATTGAGGCTCCGTTTGGAGGGTCAGTACCTGTCGACGCTTCAGGAAACATTTGAAGGCTACTCGTTATGCTGTGAAATCTATAAGAGGATTTTAAATCAAATAGATGCATCTTCTTTTTAATGATACTCTTATCCATCTGCTGAAAAGGTGAAAGGTCATCTAATATCCAAATGCCTCTACCATAAGTCCCTAAAACAAGGTCATTAAAATGTTCTTGAATATCAATCCAATACATAGGAGTATGTGGTAAATTGGGCATCATTTCTTGCCAATGCTCCCCATCATCAAAAGAAAAATATAAGGTGTTTTCTGTACCTAGATATAAGAGTCCTTCTTTAACTGGATCTTCTTTTATGCACCGGGTATAGCTTAGGTTTCCTTCTTTAATACCTTCGGTTATTTTCTTCCATGATTTTCCAAAATTCTCTGTTTTATATACGTAAGGAGCAAAATTTCCCTCTTGGTGAAAATCTATCGTCAGATAAGCTTTACCCACATGCCACTTCGATGCTTCAATGTTCCTAACTACGCCATATTCTGGAAGATCAGGAATGTTTTTAGTTACATTATTCCATGTTTTGCCATCGTCTTGACTGACATGAACTAAGCCATCATTTGTACCTGCCCAAAACACACCTTTTTTAATGGGAGATTCATCAAAAGCATAAATGACATTGGCATATTCAACAGCTATATTATCTCCTGTAAGACCACCCGAAAACCCTTGCATCTTTTCATCATCCAAGGATAGATCAGGACTGATGATCTCCCATGATTGGCCATCATTTGTTGTTTTGTGTACATATTGACTCGTCACATAAACGGTCTTGTTGTCATGTGGAGAAATCAAAAGTGGAAAGGTCCATTGAAATCTATACTTTAACAATGACGCATGACTCCCTGCCGTGAGTTCGGGCCATACCTCTAGTTGTCTGTACTGTTTTGTTTTTTCGTCGTATCTCGTCACAATTCCCCCCAAGGGTCCAAAACCTGAGGCACTAGACCATACAATGTCTGAATTTGTTGGATCTGCAGTAGCAAATCCACTCTCACCTCCCCCAACATCTCTCCACATACCTGACTGGATCATACCCGGCCCAAACCAATTTTCTGTCCTACTCCGGCTCGGCCCTTTCATAGATGGCCCATCTTGCCTATTGGTTAAAACATTGTAGGGCACTTCGTTGTCAGTGGTTACATGGTAGAGTTGGGCAATAGGCAAAAACGTCCTCAGCCATGATTTTCCTCTGTTCTGAGAAATGGAGATTCCACCATCTCCAGCTACTGCCATTCGATCTCCATTGCTGGGATCTATCCACATTTCATGATGGTCCCAATTAGGAGAAGATAATTGCGAGCGATTTTCCAAAGAAACTCCGCCATCGATACTCGAAAAGAATCTATAACTTATGAAATAGACCTCATTCGCATTGTCTGGAGAAGCCGTTGTTCTGGTGTAATAAGCTTGTCGAGAACCTAACTCTCGGTTGGAGTTAATGAGCTTAAAAGTTTTGCCATTATCTTCAGATCTCCAAAGTTCTCCAGACTCTGTCTCTTCTCCCTCATAAGGAACACCATCTCCTGTTTCAATGAGTGCGTACAATCTATCCGGTGAGGCTGGAGTCATAGCTAGTGCAATTTTACCCACATCCTTTTTTGGTAGTCCATTGTCTTTGAGCTTTTCCCATGACAAGCCACCATCAGTAGACTTAAAAATACCACTGCCGGGACCTCCACTTACCCGTATCCATGTTTTAAGCTTTAATTGCCAAGCACCTGCGAATAAAACCCGTGAATTGTTGGGGTCCATCACAATATCAGATATCCCAGTGTTGTCATCTATGTACAAAGTGTGTTTCCAAGAAATGCCTCCATCATCACTCATAAATAAGCCCCGCTCTTTTTGGGGAGCATAAGCATGGCCTAAAGCTCCTACATAAACGAGATTTGGATTGTCTGGATGCACCACAATTCTACTAATCCTACCTGATTTTTTTAAGCCCAGATGTGTCCACGTCTCTCCTCCATCTTCAGATTTATACACCCCATCACCCATGGACACATTAGATCGGATAGAACTCTCTCCCGTACCTACATAAACCGTCATAGGATCAGAGGGTGCTACTGCTATTGCTCCAATAGAATGAACTTCTTGGTCATCAAATATAGGCTCCCAGTTTAATCC
>CAJJCN010000066.1 GCA_905182655.1 Flammeovirgaceae bacterium UBA4465 | reverse complement strand
ATGGGGATGAGATTCCTTGGGTGGAAACGTGTATAGGCAAGGTTAAGCCAAACGAGGAAGATTCAAACCCTGAAATAGAAGGGGAAGGGTCAAACGAGGGAGATTCAAACCCTGAAATAGAAGGGGAAGGGTCAAACGAGGAAGATTCAAATACTGAAATAGAAGGTGATGGGTCAATTGACGAAGAAGAAAAGGTGGAGCTAAAAGATGCGGTAGAGCCTCAAAAGACACCAAAGGAGAAAGTATCGGATACGGACAAGGGTAAAAATCAGCTGAAGGAATCTAAAAAGGAGCAGGGATAGTGGGTATTTTTAGAAAATCATTAGTCCTAGGTGTCTTTGTATTGTGCTCAACCTTTTTTGCATCTGCACAGACGTGGACCCAAAAACTGTTGGTTGCAGAGAGAGATTATGATGCGGGAAGACTGGTGAGTATTGTGGATAACATTATTGGAGGATTTGATAAAGCGTTGGGAGAAAAAGGTTATACCAGAGAAGAAAAAATAAGAGCCCTCAAATTAATTACTAAGGTCTATATATTCCTAGATGATGAACCTAAGTCAGATGAATATATGATTAAACTGCTCAAGGCGGATAAGGAGCATAAACTAGATGCCAAAGTAGATCCTGCTGAGTTGTACGATCTTTACAGGAAATTCAGGTCTCAGCCTATTTTCAGAATAGGTTTTAGGGTAGGCGTGAATAAGAGTTATCCCAATATTATCAATACCTTCGGTACGGGAAATACAGGAATGGTTTCCAAAATTTATAATGGTGCAGGTGAACCTCCTCAGGAAGCCTCTGTAAATGGGGGTGCCGGTACTGGATTTTTCATCAATGCGACGGTAGACCGATATCTAGATTGGGGTTTAGAAGTGGGGTTAGGATTGGAGTTTCGTAATTCTCAATACAGCGTTGATAATTTCATCACTTATGGAGATAGCATCCAAGTCAATGGTGTAAATGAGGCAGCTCAATTTGCTGTTTTATCCACTATGGTGACACATCAGCAATCTTTTTTTAGGATCCCATTGCTTTTAAGGTATAATTTTAAGTATGATCCAGGCAAAGAAACCTTTAAAAAAATAGAGGATAATGTGAAGGATAGATTTATTCCCTACATTGCCATAGGAGCGAGTTATGATTATTTGTTGGATGCTAAATATCTGAAAGGTAATCGAATAGGAGGGACTGAATACAAATTCAATGCGGACCTTTCTTTGAAAGAATTAGATCTTATTGCCCATACGAATTGGTCTGTTTTTGCATCTTTAGGATTGAAAATGCGTGTGAGAACACATTTTTTAACTTTTGAAGCTAAATTTAATAAGGCCTTATTAAATTATATCAACCCAGACAATCGCTGGAGCAATAATCCGCTGTCAACGTATGATTTGGCATTTGTAGAAGATGATTTTTCTCTGGATATGCTTTCTTTTTCTCTTGGCTATACCTATTCTATTTATAATCCTCAGAAGCTTAAGCAATTTAGATAATGAGAAAGTATCTTGATCCGTTTTTGTTGATGCTGATCTTGACCGTATCTGGTTGTGTGGTTGAGCCAGATTATGGGCCGAGACCCATGGACACTTTTATTAAATATTATGGAATCTCTGGCTCTAATGAGGTAGTTGATATGATTATGTCCAATGACGGCAATATCATCATACTGGGTAATGAAGAAAGTTCAGCGTTTGCTGCATCAAAAAACATTGTGATTCTTGAAGTGGATACGATTGGTAATTTACTTAAAAAAAAGACCATTGATGTTCAAACTGAATATATGGATGATAGTTTGTATAGTTTTGGAATTACTGATGATGAAGCGGTAAGAATCAAAGCGATAGATGGTGGGTATTTGCTTTGCGCCAATTTCACAGCTAAAGATGATGATGTCAACGGACTAGGATCTAAGATCTTCTGGTGCGAGTTAGATGAGAATTATGAGATCATTCGTAAACAGGTCATCAGTGACGTGGATTATTATTGGGAAGTGGGTGATATTATCAAAGCGGAAGATGGAAACATCATTATTGTAGGGGGTACCAATAGAAAAGAAGATCAGGATCCTGCAGAAAGGCCCGAAAAACAACGATACTTAACCAAGCGATCTATTGAAAATGATACTATTTTTTGGAGCAAAACATTTGGATACGATGATGTGGATGATTTTGCTATTGGCATCTTTGAATTATCAGACAGTAATCTTGGCGTAATAGGTTGGACGGAAAAATCCAGTAATCAGGGTGATGCCGGGGTGAACGCTACTTTCGCAATTTTCACTGATATTGGAAGTTCTTCAAGTATCGATTATGTCTTTGGATTTGAATTTGAGGGGGATGCTGACTTTGATGATGAAGTAGGAGATTTTATTTATACCCAAACGGAGGATGTGATCATCGTGGGGACGAGCACCAGTAATAGCGATGTAAACCCAAGAAGTTTTCCATTTCTCTTGCGTATTAGAAAAGGGGGTACCTTGGTGTTTAAAGAACTATTAGCGAGTTCAGTTTCAGATCTTAATTCCGGTGGAATGGACGTTACAATCAGTGCTCAAAATGATTTAATCATTACGGGTGTTTTTAATAACTATGAAGATAGCATCACTGGACAGGCCTATAATGATCAAATTTTATTTATGCGTACCGATCAGTTTGGAAAGATAACCAATGACTACCAGCCTTATCAAAACCATTTTGGCTTGACTGACGGTGACGATGCAGGTAAAGCGATACTGACCCTCCCAGATGGCTCGATCGTGATTGCAGCTACGATGGATTTCGGTAATAGTAGGACCCTTATCAGTTATTTAAAAACCAATAATAAAGGAAGATTGAAAAGATAAAATGTAGGCATGCTTTTGTCCATTTTTCAAGAACGTTTAATGCGTACTTCGCTCAATAAAACAGTGAGAAAGTCAGGCTATGGTTTAACACTGAACGGCCAAGGATACCCAATTTATTGGCGAACCATTTTCAATCACATTTTTTTTACCAAGCCAGGGCATCATATGGGTGAAGATTTGATTGCTCTAAAGAAAAGTGCGTTTAGTTATTTCTCAGATCAAAAATGGCACGAAATTCATTGAGTTCCTCGAGGAGGAGTTTTTGTTCTGTTCTGATTTCATCATACCCTTTACGATTCAATTTTTTTATACGATAAACATTTATTTTTTGAGAGAAAACTAAAACCGATTTTGACCAAGAAATCGCATATAAACCCGAAAGATAGCCCATAGTAAAAATGAGGATGCCGATGATTGATATTTTGGTAATTAAGGTTGATAGTATCACAAGTGAAACATACCAAAACAGGAAGATCATTAATCCAATCATCATGGCTAATGAACCTCGAAACGCTTCTTTAACGTGAATACTTCGAAAGATCTTTTTGACCAATATAAAAGGCAATAAATTAAGGACACAGCCGATCAGATAGACAGGAAACCCAACGAGGAGTTCCGCAATTTCCGCAAAGGTTAATTTTTTAAAGGCATCACTTAAATAGATGCCTTCAGATTTGATTCGGTCAAGATAGGTTTGAATGCGATCCAAAATTTTGATCGATTTGTCCTTTTCATTAACCAAACTGTGTGCGGTGGCCTCAATTACTTTTTTTTGAATTTCAAAATGCCTGACGGCATCCCCTTCTTTTATTTCAAGAGATTCCTCCAAGTAATTTTGATAGAAGTTTTCTATTGAATTGGTGAGTTTGTTTAATTCTTTTGATCCTGTATGCAGCAGAGTATCAATCAGTCCTTTTTTAATTGAATCTGTTAAATCATGTACTTTGTTATCTGTTTCGGGATCCATGGTTATCGTTGAGATTGGAGGGCCCACTTTTACAAATAGATCACTTCTAAACTGATGGGAATTGCTATAATTTAATCCAATGGGAATAATCTGTACCTTGAGGTTGTCTTTTGATAAGCGTTCGGCCTCTAATGCGATTCTCGCAGCACCTGTTTTCAAGTCTCGAACGCCTTTATCCGTCTCACTGGTGCCTTCTGGAAAAATCAATAAGGCTCCCTGATTCAGCAAGAGTTGATGACAATGGGTAAACATATCGGTATTGCTTGTTTTCGATGGGTCTTTGCTCCGGTCCGGTCGGTAAACAGGGATCATATGGAATTTATTTTTCAGAACCCAAGTTTTAAATTCACCACCAAAAAATTCGGCAGCTGCTATAGGATTTATCCTCCTTTTAATACCGGTGATGACGACCAATGGATCCATCAAAGCACTGGGATGATTGGCCACAAAAATAACAGGCCCTTTGGCGGGAATATGTTCTTTTCCAAGGATCGTCACTCTTCTAAAATAAGAATAAATCGTCACTTTCAATAGATATTTGATCAGGCTATAAATCATGATTGATGGGTTAAAGTCATTGGGTAGGTAAAAGACATGGAGAACGATAGGACACCCGCATTTTTAATTTTCAGTTCGGTCTGATCGGATACGTATGGCCATACCAATATGGCCAGTAAATTGATTTCCAAATCCAAAAAGTTCATCGGTAGGGACTACTTTAAGAGTCTCAAAAGTCTTGTATTTTCGGATAGGGGCATAACCAAAAGCGCCAAAAAGAACTATTTTATCATATAGGTAATAGTCTATATACAGATGGGTTTGAATCTTAAATTCTTGGACATATCCGTGTGCATACTCTTGAGCTAATCTGTATGAGGTTCTTTTCATATTAAACTTTAAACCAATATATCCTGATTTTGAGAGTTGATATTCAAGATTGATCATACGGGGAAGTAAACCGAAAAACTGGAGTTTATCGGAGATGATAAAATCAAACCCAAGAATAGGAGAGATTAGAGGCCCCCAAAACTCTTGATTATAGAACAAGCCTATTTTATACTTTATGCGTTCATTTAAGTTTTTTGTTAAAATCCCTACGGCACCTATTTGATAATCTTTTTTGGATAAATCTCTAAAGTCAGAACTGATTTTTTGGATGACCAAGGTAGTCATGCTCCAATCATTATCCCAATTACGAACGCCACCTAGCTGGATAGATAGGGCCTCTAAATTATTAATCAATGGTGGAGTGACGGGGTCCTCAAACGATAGTTTATTATAACTAGTTCCAAAGAGCAAATAATTGGCATTTTTTGTTTCGATAGGTAAAAAAATAGCCGCTGAATATTCATTGGTTTCATTTTGATTGGATTGATATTTCTGAAATTTAATCGCAGTTAGTTCCGTGTAGGGTTGAGCTATAGCTGAAAAATGCAGTATGATAGCCAATACAAGTGTATAGAGGAATTTATTCATTTCTGTAGATGGTTGGTAAACCTTAAAGATTTCTGTTTTTGAGGAAATAAGCTAGACTTAATCCTGATACGATATGCCAAATACCCCACCAACCCGCTACAATTGCCATACCCCCTAAGCCATCAAAAAATGCAAAAATAAGACCTAACCCTAATCCTGAATTTTGAATACCGGTTTCAATAGCTAAAGTTTTTTGATCAGGTTTGGGTAGTTTGAAAAGGCGTGCCAATCCGAACCCCGTGGCGATGCCAATCGCATTGTGAGCAAAAACAATAAATACGATTAAATGCACATAATTTAAAAACAAATCCATATTTGCACGAAAGGCAAGTATTACGATGGCAGCAAATATCAGGATAGAGCCGTAATGCATGAAGGGATGTAAGAAATCTGCAATCTTCGGTTTAAAGGCCCTTAGGAACATACCTAAAATTAAAGGAATCAATAAAATTATGCCCACAATCTTTAATAAAGCCCAGAAATCTAAATTGACTGTATTTAAGATCTCAGCGGTTGGAGGATAGAGGCTACCCCAGAAGGAGATATTAAATGGGGTCATAAATACAGCACAAACACTAGCAACCGCTGTCATGCATACAGAAAGCGCCGCATTGCCATTGGCAAGGGAGGTCATAAAGTTAGAAATATTACCTCCAGGGCATGCCGCGACCAGCATCATACCCAAGGCGACACTAGGCATCGGTTTAAAAACTAGTACCAATAAAAAAGTAAAAAAAGGAAGGGCTATAAATTGTGAAATAAACCCTATCAAAACTGATTTGGGTGATGAAAATACAAGAATAAAATCTTTAATGCTGAGTTTGAGAGCTACGCCAAGCATAATAAAGCCCAAACTTAAGTTCACATACAATATATTTTGATCGCTGAGTTTGAGGGTAACTTCGTCTAACTCTTGCTGACTTTGACACGAGCTAGTGAGGAGTAAAAAGATTAAGGTAGTTAAATAGGTTGATTTTGGATGGAATGATGCTTTCATTAGGTTGATTTTTTGTTAAAAACAGGCATTGAGTTTAAAAAAATAATTCATAAAAAAATATTTAGACACTAATATAATACTTAATTAATTTGGGATAATACTAAAAATAACCTGAATAAGAAGTTCATTTGTCTTCTAATATTATTTTATAATGCCATTTAGCTTGTAATAACCCTTATAATTTCTTTTGTTTGTATCCTCATTAAACTAATAAAATCGACCTACAATGACGCCAAATTCAATTTTCAAATCTCTGGGTTTGTTTTTTCTAATGATGAGTATTCTGTTGGGTACTTCTTGTAAAGAGGAAGAAACAATTATTGAGCCATTGAAAAAGTATGCATTGTCTTACGGCGTCTCTCCAGAAAATATGGGATATGTTAGCGTACTAACTGGTCCTTATGATGAGGGGACTGCGGTAGTGTTAACGGCTACAGCTATTGAGAATTATGAATTTCAATATTGGGAGAGTGATACCATAAATTGGATGACCGATTCTTCAGCTTTAATGAACCCCGCTGAGTTTGTTATTTATTTCAATACGAAAGTGACTGCTGTATTTGAATATGAAGATATAGACAATGATGGGGTCAAAGACAACTTAGATAATTGTTTAGAGACACCAGCGGGTGCGGCTGTCGATACATTGGGTTGTAGCGCAACTGCGATTATTGGCGACTTTAGAGAAGGGGGAATTGTGATCTGGGTAGATGATACTGGCCAACATGGATTGGTTTGTGACCTCACTGATTATCCTGCTATTTGGGGTTGTAATGGAATAGCTATAGCGGGTGCAGATTCGTTATCAATAGGAACCGGATTACAGAATACAGAGGACATATTGAACACATGCCTGACTTCTGGAATTGCTGCTGAGGTAGCCAATAACCTCGTCGCTCAAGAATTTTCAGACTGGTACTTACCCTCTAAGGAGGAATTGAAATACATTTGGTTGAATAGCTTTGTGATCAGTGAGCGTTCCCTGGTATTAGGAGGGAAAGAACTTGAAGCTTACTATTGGACCTCTTCGGAGTATGATGCCAACAATGCTTGGTGTTGGGATTTTAAATTCGGAGCTGATGACCATAGTTATGGTAAAGAAACCTCCGCTTGGGTACGTTCCGTCAGAACCTTTTAATCATAAATATTTTTTGCGAGAGCTTACTTTATCATTAACCCAAGAGGGCTAAATTTTTTGTAATGAATAATTAGTTTTTTATTGGCTACACAACGGGAGGGTTATCTAATGTTTTAGATCAAAAAAAAAAGCGACTACCCACCACAGATAGCCGCATATTCAACCCTAAAGAGTAGCAATAATACAATTCAATTTATCCAGAGTTAAAAGAATGCATACATTTCTATGTCCATAATGATATTTTGGACATTATTTTATAATAATAATAAAGATCAAAATCTTATATCTCTAACAAAAAAAACATCACAAATAACTGTTTATTAATGAGTTATGATCTATGTTTTTTTTTACATTACTTTTACTTTTCAAAATGATAGAAAATATGAAAAAGTTTAATTTTTTTCTTTTAATTGTTTTTTTTACGAGTCTTATCTTTGTTGTTTCATGTAGTTCGGATGAAGATGATGACATCTCAACCGATAATCAAATCATTACTAATCATGAATTTCAAACAAATTCAAATTCAGGGGTCTATTCCTTACTCATGACGTCTACTGAATATGCTGATTGGATAAGTAACGATGAGTTCAGAGAAGGATCTGTTCGAAATCTTATTTTTGAAGACATCTATAAAAAATTCCCAGATGAATATGATTTTATCTTTCTCGTACTCAATGAACCTAATATACCTGAAGGAATGAGCTATTATGGTATGCTTATAGGCGTATCCAATGCAATAGAGGGAACGGGTCCAAGTATTTATGATTATAGCAGTGACTATGGTTCTGATGGAAAATTAAAAGCCGTGATGCAGTTGACAGGTTTGAGTTATCTTCAAAGTGGCCCATCGCTGCATGAACTCATGCACAATTGGGGGAACTTTGGTTTTGAAACACATTCTGTCGATCAACCAGGTGATAATATAACGTCCTATCCTTATTGGGGACATTGGGGTTTTACGGGTGGAAGTACCAAAGGTCAGCTTGGTGGATTTGAGCAAAGTACCCTCTTGGACTTGGGAGACAACAATTATTCAGTGGCTCCTTTCGGCCCCTTTGCGAATGGAGGTAATGGCGTGCCCTTTAATGAATTGGAGCTTTATTTGATGGGAATGGCCCCACTCAGTTCAGTATCACCATTTGATCTTTTTAGTGATATCACAGCCTGGTCAGCTACCGAAACAGCCTATGAATTTACAGCCAATACAAGAACGACCTATGACAACGCTGCTATTGAAAATTTATTGGGAACTAGATCTCCAAGTTTTGAGGATTCGCAAAAAGAATTTAAACTTTTAGTTGTCGTATTGACCGATGAGGCATTGACTACTGAGGAGTGGAATACCATAGATGCTACGGCGGAATGGTTCTCATATCCAGGTGCAGATGAGTATAGCTCTTATAACTTTTGGGAGGCAACGAATGGCGTAGGATCTATCGTTATAGGAGAATAATTCATAGGTCAATAGTGCATCCTATAATTTTGGTAGTAAACCTTGGTATGTGCTATATTTGTTGTTGAAAATTATTATTTTTATTTGCCGGGGTTTCGGTGGGTCTGATTTAACCAATCAAAGATTTAAACAACTAAAATGAAGCATTTTTTTTTCTCATCACTTTTATGTGCCTTTTTGGCTTTCAGTGCTTGTCAGGATGATACGCCTGGGTCTTTTGGCATCTCTGTCCAGATTTATCCAGATAGTGCGGGATCGGTAATATTTAATGAGGGGCCACACATAGAAGGGACTGAGATCATAATGACCGCGGTTGCTAATCAGAATTATGTATTTAGTAGATGGAATCATTTAATAGATGGTGATACGGTAAATCCTTTGTCGGTTGTCATGAATTCTGATTTAACCACAGTAGCTGTTTTTTTGTATGTTGATGATGATAAGGATGGAGTAGGTATCGAGGAGGATGATTGCTTGAATACGCCTTCTGGAGAATCGGTCAATGCACAGGGTTGCTCTACTTCTCAGTTAGATGGTGATAATGATGGTGTTTCGGATGCTCTAGACCAATGTCCAAGCACACCTGCAGGTGATGAGGTAGATGAAACGGGTTGTGAAGATACAGATGGAGATGGCGTATCAAATCTTATTGATGTATGTCCTGAAACTCCGGAGACGGAGATTGGTAATGTGAATGATCTGGGTTGTCATATTTTCATAGGGACTTACCGAGAAGGTGGCGTGGTGTTTTATGTAGACGAAACCAATGAGCATGGATTGGTTTCTGATATTCAAAACCTAGGTGAGGTTGGGATCAAATGGGGTTGTTATGGGACGGAAGTTTATCATGCCGATGGAACGGCGATGGGTACCGGTGCTCAAAACACATTAGATATTTTGGCTGAATGCGCTGAGGACAGTACAGCAGCCTATTATACGGCTAATTCTGTTGCACAGGGCTATGATGATTGGTTTTTACCAAGCTATGATGAATTAGATAAAATGCATTGTCTATCCGAAGTCATAGACTCGGTTGCCGCTTTGAACGGAGGGAAAGATTTTATCTTTGATGACCATTATGGTTACTGGAGTTCAACTCAAAATGAGGAAAATTATGCTTATTTTCAAGATTTCACAAGCGGAGGTAGTTGCACCAATAGCCCAGAAAGTTATCCAAAACGTTATCTTTATTTCTCAGTAAGGGCAGCTAGAGCATTTTAATAAGCTTAGATGAGCTTACAGGGAACCAACTTAAAAAGGGGATTTCTAATAATTGAACGCTATAAGTAGTTTAAAAAAGGCACGTAATTTTTTTTTATTCACCACAGAACTGATTCAAAAGTCAATTTCAATGAAAAGATGGATTGGAAAAGGTTTTTATGGGGGCAAAAAATATAGCTTAAACCCATTTTAAAACTAAATGATCTAGTAACTGGCATTATTTTATAATTTTAATGTTAATTTTACGTAATGAATTAAACATAACGTCTTATGAAAACTTGTGGTTGTAGTTGTAAATCTTTCGATTCTGGTAGTTGCGCTGCCTGCACTTGTGAAATTTGTAGTTGTTGATTGAATCCAAAAGGATTTTATAAGTGAGATAGTGAATCGAATCAATTATTTATTGGTCTAAGACCAGATTAAATGTTATTCGAAGCGACAAAAAAAGCCGCTCATTCGCTCAAATCACGAATAAAAACAATAAAACGGCATCATATATTCATCATTCAACGGCGATGTTTCCATCAGTTTAAACCACTACTTCTCAAAGATCAGATTTCTAATCTCTACTAGCCTACTTACAAATGAACTATTTATATTCTTTTTTCGTCTCCTTTTCATTGATGACACTGATGTTTTTTCAATCCTGTGGGGATCCCTATATAGAAGAGGAAGTCATTGTCCGATCTATCGGTGATGTCTATCACGGAGGAATCATTGCCTATTTGCTCAATGCCGATGACGTGGGCTATGATATAAATCAACAACATGGATTGATTGTAGCTTTTGAAGATCAAGGGGGTATGGACGTCCTGTGGTGGAATGGATCTGATGTGGAAACGAAAGCCTTGGGGACCTCCATTGGCGATGGTCTTGCCAATACAGAACTCATTGTTGCTGCGCAAGGAGAGGGTGATTATGCTGCGAAAATTTGTGTGGATTATGAAGTATCGGTCAATGATGAGGTCTATGATGATTGGTTCTTACCAAGTAAGGGAGAATTGTTTGAAATTTATCAAAATATTGATTTGTTAGGTGACTTTAAGACTACTTATTGGACCTCAACGGAGGCAGAATATAATACGGGTGCCTGGCGGCAAAATCTATACAACAGCGCGCAAAACGTATCAAAAAAGTATGAGCCTTTTTCCGTAAGGCCTGTTAGGGTCTTCTAAAACATTTACTTTTATGATCTCATTTTAAGCGTTGTTTAGAATCAGACGCATCGAGCGCATAGATGGCAAAGGTACCTAACCAATGAGCACCTGCATAATGATCATCAACCACGTTATTAATAGAGCTATTGAAATGATCATTGGCGATTATGGCCAGATGTGCATATTCTGGAAGTGTTTCGGCTATGCCATACAAACACCAAGCGCGACTGAAGTTAAGACCATCTAAATGCACCAATTTACCATCTGTTCTATCACCCACAAGTGCTGGGGCTAATTTAAAATTAGACCGTAGTATTGAGGGAAGAAAAGTGGAGAGCCAGTTCTTAAACACATTTGGGCTATAAACCTTTCTCATGAGATTGGCTTCTTCTAGGCAGGGTGAAAGAAAATCAAAACCGCTGGGTTCCCAAGTTAATGGACACCCCTGATCTTCTGCGTAAAATCTATTTACAGAAGATTTAATGAGTTGGTTTAAGGGTTCATGATCAAACACTTGTGCGTAATCGTAAGCTAGGGAGAGTCCATAGGCAGTGTTAGAGTGCTCACCCACGCGGATGGGATAAATTAGTTTAGGTAAGAAATTTAAATAAGCATTTACAATATGATCTGTGAGGGGTTGTAGATTGGCTTCCAGTTGCCTGGCTAAGGGCGTATCCCAAGTATGTAATTCTTCTGCTAACTTAAGGATCCAAGCCCAACCATAGGTGCGTTCAAAAGATTGATTGCCGGCTTCATTGAAGTAGTTGACTTCAGTGATTATGTTTTCAGCGGATAAATGGTCAATGAGTAATTTTTTGATCATTTCTGCTTCCTCTAATGCAGGAAAGTTTTTTAACAAATAGACCAATGACCAATGTCCATGAACCGAAGAATGCCAATCAAAACATCCATAAAATGCGGGATGCAATGCTTTAGGTTGTTTTATCTGTGAAGGATCGCTCAATGTTTGATTGAGTTTATTGGGATACTGTGTTTCTAAGCAGGCCAGAGGGAGTGAGGCCAGTGCATGGGCTTGGACTATGGTTAGACTCGGGTAAGCTATTTTTTTGAGATCTTCCGTTGGCGTACTTGTTTGATTACAAGCATTTATTAGTATTAGGAGGGCAATAATAAATCGAGACATAGTTATTTGTTTTTATCAGAAGAAAACATTTTTTCTTGTTTGTATAGAGGGTTCAAGTCATTTAAAAAATCAATCATTTTTTAATAAATAGAGATGCATCTAAGCCGAAGGTGGTGTACATATGTTAAAGAAAGTTAATAAATTTCACAAAAAGCAACAAATATGCATCGCTAACGTAATAGTAGTGAACATAGTTTATTCTTCATATAATTTGGTTAGACTGGCCTGGAAGGGCTGGTCTTTTTTTTGATCAGAGGACCGGATCAGGATGAAATGCGATCCACCTCTTTTTCTCGATTGTAATACTTGATTTAATAGACCTTATTTTTTTGAGAATGAGAACAAGTGTCTATTTTGTTATCTTGATTTCACCAGTTCGATACATGAGAAATAGCCCAATGATTGAGACTCCATATCAAAACAATAAACTTATTTATCATTTTTTTCTAAATCTCTGGCTTCAGAGAGTGCACTTCCTACGAGACCTGCGGGAATGGTCACCACGCCGACACCAATAATGAGTACAAAAAAAGTAAAAATTTTACCGCCCATAGTAATCGGATAGGCGTCTCCATAGCCCACTGTGGTCAATGTGACAATGGCCCACCACATACTATGAAATATAGATTTAAAAACATCCGGTTGGGCTTCATTTTCAAAGAAATAGATCCCTGCTGAAACCATAAAAATCAAAATCAATATGATGATAAAAAACAAGATGAGTTCTTCTTTTACAATATGAATGGCCGTAGTTAGCCTATTGATCGCTTTGCTATAGCGGATGAGTTTAAGCGCTCTAAAAAGCCTAAAAATCCTGAAGGCCCGTAAGAAGCGCAAGTCAATAAGATCTTTGGTTGGAAAGAAAAAAGGGGCTACCGCTAAAAAGTCAATAATACCATAAAAGCTAAAAATATACTTGAAAGGTTTTTCAGCTACGAAAATACGTAGAAGGTATTCAATAGTAAATACGGTTAAGCAAAAGAGTTCAAAAGAGTTTAATATTGAGGTGAGTAGGGGGCCTTTATCTGGTAGGGTTTCAAGAGAAACGGCAAAGAGGGAAAGAAAAATTAATATTTGAATAAAGTAATCAAATATTTTTCCCATGGGTGAGGTATTGTCTTCAATGATGCGACGCAGTTGATTTTTCATAATCCATGAGGTAGGTACTTTGCAATTTACAAAAAAAAGAAGAGTCATTCTATTTCTGATAAGAGAGTAGATTGTTTCTTATGTTCTGTGAAGGACTGGCGTGATTCACTTAAATAGTTTTTTGGACTGTAAAAAAAGGACTTTCAGGGTAAGCCCTTAGACAGAATGGATATTGGACCAATGGGAGCGCACTAGGGGCAGGGGTCTTTCCTGATCTTGACTTTAAAACAGGAGGCTAGAAATGTTTCACAATCAATCCATGTTCTTGGGGTCTAACTGATTAAACGAAGATAGATCCCAAGAATGCTGAATGTATTGATGCGGCTAGGGTCATGAAAGCCTCTAAGCTCAGTTTTTTATATTTTGTTAAATAGATGAAGAATCAAGAACGATAATTTTCTGAGCCAAAGGCCTCTCCAACTCCTTTTTGACAAAACTGACGTAAACTTTCAAGGTATTTAGCTGAGCTGTAGTTCATGTTTGCAAAAGCATCATCTAAATCTAAAAACCCTTCATAGGCATAGCGCACTCTAGTTTTACCATCATTCTCGTCTAAATCATATTTCATAATATGCCCTACATTACCCCATTCAGATTCAATACATTCAAAATGTATTGACTTACCTTGAACTAGATTAATGATTTTAAACTTGAACGAGGCAAAATTTACAAATTCAAATGTTACGATTTCATCAAGTTCAAATTTGCCATCTACTAAAGTGGTATACCATTTAGAAAGAGATTCTGGTTGCGAAAGGGCTTCAAATACTTTATGGATAGGCGCCGAAATGTGGAAAAGATGTTTTATTGGGATCATTATGAATTAAGTTTTATTTTGGCATAAAAAATCTAAATTTATTAATTAATTTCTTAATTATTTGCATTGCAAAACATTAATTTTTTTTATCCAGTTTTAGGTCAATATTTATCACATTAAATCAAAACCGACCATCCTTAATAAAGCTCTTTTAATGTCTCAGAATGCTTGTTTACTGAAGCTTGAGCACTCGTCAGAGAACGAGATAATAAAATATCGAACCTTGTTTATTTTGCAAGTATTTGCACTAAAAATTTGATAAATAAAACAAGTGCTACTGATAGAATTAAACAGTGAGATGCCTCCGATAATGCCCAAAAAAAGTAGCGTAAAGATGGGATTCAATGAGGAACGGGGCAGGTGTCAAAAAGAGGGACCATCTTAGATTTACCATCATTATTGTAAAATGTTTTGATTTTAATATAGGTATATCTATTTCCGTATTCCTTAACTTAATTAGATTTAAAATATGAATTTAATAACCAAAACATGTTGCATAATGGCTTTTGCTAGTCTTTTAATCTTCATTAATTGCGGCGGGTCTGACAGTGATCCTATAGCGGATGATCCGCTTACAAAACAAGTATCTGACCTCTTATCAGCCCAGACTTGGAAGGTTTCTTCAGTGACAAATAATACGAATGAGAGAGAAGAATGGGCAGAATTTAAATTAACATTTACTGTAAAAAGCACCTATACGGAAGGTAATTATACCACGACCGGTATTCCATCAGAAGATAGTGATAAGTTGGTATGGAAAACTTCAGGCTCTTGAACATATGATAGCGACGGAACTAGTCTAAGCTCAATAGTAAAAGATGATGGTGTCGAATACACATTAACCGCAACTGAAACTTCTGCAACTATATCAATGACAATTGTGGAGCCCGCGGGTTGTGTTGATTCCTTTGATGGCAACTGGGTATTCAAACTGGTTCCTTAAAATAAAAGGATGACGCTAAAGGTCTCCTTTTTTTATTTGTATTAAAAAGCTTTTTAAAAAAGGGCAGAAATCACATCCTTAAAAATGTTCAGTACGAACGACAAGAAGCTTTATCAATATTAATAATCTCTAAATCTATAGAAAATCACCTCTCAGTCGAACATCTATTCGGCAATGAGGATGATTTTATAAGCTAGGGCAGATATTTAACGCTATTTGGTTAATATCAATCAATTAGAATTCATTTGGAATGACTCATCACATGATCAAAAAGATGAACAGGTATGGCGGTATTTCTTAATTAGATGAATGGGTTACACCTCAAGCATCAAAACAATCTCTCCAAAGTGTAAAGCCATATCCTTTTATCTCAAAGCCTTGTCAAAGGATCTCGTGGGTTTTTTAGTTCTAAGAACATACTTGCTTTGAGTAGTTCTTCTAGTCCTTTGTCTGAGTGCCTGTTTATGCGCTGAGAGTTGAAATCATTCGCTATGGGACACTCTTCTTTAAGGGTGAGTTTACTGATCTCAAAGGTTTAGAAGTACCTGAGTTAACGGAAGAAGATATGTCTATGTTTTAGCCCTTCTAAAATAATTGCTTTTTGGCCTTCTCGAGTAACCCTTAAAAGAAAATATATTGGTAATACCCTCAAGGAAAATACTGAAAAACGATTTTCGCAACTTTTTCATAACCTCAATTTACAAAATTTAAGAGAATAAGATCTGCCTATGGTTTAGGGTTGTTTTTCTTCCAAACGTATTTTTCAAACATAATAATTATACCTATTCCGATAAATGCTAATCCAATGGAATCAACTATCGAGACAGAGTCCATATATTCTAATACAACAATAACTAACCCAATAATAATGACAATGAAGTGTTCGTATTTACGTAGTTTTTTCATCTGTCAAAAAAGATGATTAACATCAGCTTAAATAAGCCTTTCTAAGCGCCTATATGGCGTGTCAGATGTATTGAAACAATCTTAACTAAGTCTTTTGAAGAGGTTAATTCTTAAAAGGAGGTCTTTGGGTTGAATTTTATTCTATTTTAATAGTTGTCTTGTTTATAGCTTCTGAAAAATAAAATTTAAATTTTAACGTCCCATCTTCTTTAACTAAATAAGCACTTTCGAGCCATTCAAAGTTCATTTTTATTTCCCCTTCAGCTGAGTTTACTCTGAATTCGCCAAAATGTGTGAGTGTAATGTGGGCAGAATGGTAATCTGTTTCAATAGTAATATTTTCAAAATCTCTTTTCCCATTAATAATATCAAAGTCATTAACAAATTCAATAAATTCTTCTTTAGAATATCTTCTGCTATTTTCGAATATGTAAAAATCATCGGTAACTATTGAACCAAAATCATCTAGATCATTGTCTAAAACATCAAAAAAAGTTTCGAATGCTTCCATCACCTCCTCGTCTGTAACTTTGGATGGGGTTTGACAAGATATAAACGGTACAAGGAGCAAGAGTTGGATTAGGTTTCTCATAATAGTTGGATATTAATCTGTTTTAAAGAAACTAATTATTTTGATTAATTGCAATTCTCATTATATCAATGGGTTATACCTCAAACACCAAAATATCCTCTCCAAAGAGTCAAACTATTTCCAAATACCTCGAAGGCTTATCAAAGGATCGCTTCTCTTGGAGTTTCTAGCTCTAAGAAGATCTTGCTTTAAGTAGGCCTTTTAGTTCTTTTTCTGAGTATCAGTCCATGTGCTGAACAATTTCGACTTTGAAATCATGGGCTATGGGTTCTTCTATGATTTTTTTAGGAAGGGTATATCTTAAACTTATTTCGATGAGTCTCAGCTTCTCTGCTTTTGATAAATCATCTTTGTTATTTACTGAAACACATATGGTCAAGAAAAGAAACTAAGGGAAACTAAGGCTACTTACCGATACAATATATGAAGTAGTACTGATTATCAATAAGTTAGTTACAAATAGATACAGATAAGCAACAAAAAATATTAAGTTGAAGCTAACAAAGAGCT
>CAJJCN010000065.1 GCA_905182655.1 Flammeovirgaceae bacterium UBA4465 | reverse complement strand
AATACCCGTACGAAGATATTCTGGTACCACATGATTTTCATTTGAAGCAGCTATGAATCTGTCTATCGGTAACCCCATGGACCAAGCCCACAAACCTGCTGTCAGATTTCCATAATTTCCTGAAGGCACGCTGATCACATTATGCGTTGATTCAGATTGCTGAATGGCATAGAAAAAATAAAATGATTGAGGAATCAGTCTGGCTATATTAATAGAATTGGCCGACGATAAACTCATTGCCCTATTTAAATCATCATCAAGAAATGATTGCTTGACTAATCTTTGGCAATCATCAAAAGTTCCAGCGACTTCATAAGCCGTAATATTATCCCCCCAAGTAGTCAACTGCTTTCTTTGAATCTCACTTACTTTTCCTTTGGGATATAAAATCTTCACTTGTATTCCAGGTATTCCAAAAAATCCAGCTGCAACAGCTCCTCCCGTATCACCAGAAGTAGCCACTAATATCGTAATTTCACGATTGGACTGCTCGATAAAATAAGCCATACATCTAGATAAAAATCTGGCACCTACATCTTTAAAAGCCCATGTAGGTCCATGAAATAGTTCTAATGCTGCTATTTGATTACTTACCTTTTTAAGGGGTATATCAAAATCTATGGTCTCCTCAATAATTCTTTCCAAACGATCTGTAGGAATCTCATCTTCAATAAATTGAGAAGCTACTTTGAGTCCAATTTCAGTTTTGGACATCGTCTTGAGGTTCTCGAGCCAATCAGGTTCCAATTTAGGTAGGGCATTTGGATAGAAAAGACCATTATCCGGAGGTAAACTTTTAAAAACAGCCTCCTCAAAACTGACTTGATATGATTTGTTTTTAGTTGAATGGAATTTCATATTATTCAATGATTTTGGCACCTTGTTTATTGATCCCTGAAACAAAGGAAACAACTCCAATTTCATGTGCTCCGTAAAGCACTTGAGCTGCCTCGATTATTTCGCCAGAAGCACTCGCTTCTTTCATAAAGCAGAACATACTGGGTCCAGATCCTGATATACTGAACCCTAAAGCTCCTTTCTTTAAAGCCAATGTTTTCATTTGATGATAAAACGGTATTAAAATGCTTCTCACCGGCTCAACAATGACATCTTGCAATGACTTTCCAATACGTTCAAAATCATGCTCAATGAGACCTGAGACCAATCCTGCCATATTGCCCCATTGCTTCACAGCATCAGTCAATTTTACTTCATCTTTTAGAATTTTTTTGGCATCACTGGTCTTAATTTCAATTTGAGGAAATATGATGACTACTTTTAAGCTTTCAGGATAAGAAATGTTAAAAACATCTAGCGGTTCATAACTTCTCACGGCCGTAAACCCACCTAAAATACTCGGTGCTACATTATCTGCATGTGCTTTGGTTGAAGCCAATTTTTCTCCTGCCATAGCATAATTTATGAGTTCAAGTTGACTTTTAGGCCTCCCGAGCATTTCATTTGCGGCATATACGGCCGCCGCCGCACTAGAAGCACTAGAGCCCAATCCACTTCCTGCCGCAATATTTTTTTTTATCCTTAAATCAAATCCTTGTTTCAAATCTAAATCTGCCAACAATGTCTTTATAGCTACCGTGGACACGTTCTTTTCAGGAGCCAAGGGCAAACCCTGCACACCTTCGATCGAGGCAATAACCAATTGATCATCATGGCGTCGTGTGAGGATCAATTCATCGCCATAGCCTTCTAAAGCAAATCCTAAGACATCATAACCACAACCTACATTGGCTACCGTAGCAGGTGCAAACACTTTGATTGACTCTCTCATAATCTATTGTTGTGTATTGGCTACACGCATAACATCAGCAAATATTCCAGATGCGGTTACTGCGGCACCCGCCCCAGCACCCTTAACCACCAAAGGCTGTTCTGGATAGCGATGCGTATAAAAAAGTACGATATTGTCTTTCCCTTCCAACTGATAAAAGGGATGGTCCATTCCTATCTGGGACAATCCTGTAGTTAATTTTTCATCTTCAAAGGACGCCACATACCTCAATTTACATTCTTTTGATTGTGCCTCTTGATAAAGCTTTAAAAAATGGGCTTCATTGGCCGCTAATTTCAAATAAAAATCAGCTTCGTTTTCAGATGTCTGACAACTTTCAGGGAGAAAACTATTACCCATGACCTCATCCATATCAAATTGATAACCACTTTCACGAGCCAAAATCAAAATTTTACGCATGACGTCTTCTCCCGACAAATCTAATCGCGGATCAGGTTCGGTATAGCCTTCTTTTTTAGCCAGTTTCACAACCTCAACAAAGGGTATATTTCCATCATAATTATTGAAAATGAAATTTAACGTTCCGGAAAGGACAGCTTCAATTTTGATGATTTGATCCCCACTTTTTACCAAATCACTCAAGGTAGAAAGAACGGGTAAACCGGCACCCACATTGGTTTCAAATAAAAACTGAGACTTGTACTTTTTGGATAAGCTCTTCAGTAATGAATAATGTCTATATTCTCTGGTGGCAGCAATTTTGTTAGGTGTCACTACTGAAATACTCTCTTTTAAAACCTCCTCATATATTTCAGCCACCGTCGCCGAGGCAGTAATGTCTATAAAAATACTATTTCGCAAATTCAATGTCCGCATTTTTTCAAGAAAAGCCGCTTGATCAAATGATTCACTCTTTGGTAACTCTTCCATAAATACCACAGGGTCAAGACCCTGCTCATCAAAAAGCATGGTTCTAGAATTAGCTGCCCCAATGATAGCCAATTTCATATTCAATTTATCCAATAAATAGACTTGCTGATTGGATACCTGTTCAAGAAATGCTTTCCCTACATTCCCCAAACCAATAATAAAAAGATTTACTTTCTTTATTTCTTCTATAAAAAAAGATTCATGCAAAGCATTTAAGGCTTTTTTGAGATGCCTTTTTTGAATAACCACTGTGATGTTGCGTTCCGATGAACCTTGAGCAATTGTTTTAATATTAATACCATTCCTCCCCAACACACTGAACATCTGACCACTGATCCCGACCTGACTTTTCATGTTAGAACCTACCAAGGCTACAATAGATAAATGTTGTTCTACTTCTATTGGATCTATTTTTCCTGAATTAATTTCACTCATAAAAACCTTATGAATCTCTTCAACTGCCTTTTCTTGATCAAAAGATTGAATACCCACACAAATAGTATGCTCAGAGGAAGCTTGTGTGATGATGATTACATTGATATTTCGATCGGCAAGGGCTTGGAAAAAGCGTGCAGAGAAGTTAGGTATTCCGACCATACCGCTCCCACTTAAATTCAATAAGCATATTTCGTCAATAGATGAAATGCCTTTGATGGTACTGTTGTCCTCCCATGAGCTTGTGATTTTGGTACCCAAATCTGTAAGTTTAAAAGTGTTCTTTATTATAATTGGAATATTTTGTTCTAAAGCCGGTTGTATCGTAGGGGGATAAATCACTCTAGCACCAAAATGTGAAAGTTCTAAGGCATCCTCATAAGAGAGGTGAGGGATGACGCGCGCAGCGGTCACCAATCTTGGGTCTGCCGTCATCAAACCACTGACATCGGACCAGATTTCTAAGGCAGATGCTTTGTAAAAATTCGCAAATAATGCCGCTGTGTAATCAGAACCACCCCTGCCCAAGGTAGTGAAATCACCATCTAATGTCTTGGCAATGAACCCAGGACAAATATTGATCTGTTTTAGGTGAGCTAAATACTTAGTCGCCTTTTCTTTGGATACCTCCATGACCACTTGACCAAAGCCAAACTCATTGGTACAGGTAATAATTTGAGTAGGGTCAACCAAGGTAACCCCCTTATTTAATCCCTTGAGGTAATTATATATAATCAATGCGGACAATCGCTCACCGATACCACATACATAATCAAAGGACTTTAAACTGTTTTCTCGAAGTACAAAAATACCTTTTAAAACCTCTTCTAGCTCATTAACAATGAGCTTTACCCCTCCTAAAACACCACTTTGACGTTTGACGTCAATGAGCTCTTTGACAAGAGTCAAGTGAACTTGTTCAATTTCTTTAACCAAAGACTCGTATTGAGTATCCCTTTTTTGAGCAAAATGTGTGGCGCTTACCAACTGGTTGGTCACCCCTCCGACAGCAGAAACCACTGCAAAAACATCATTTAATGATGATTTCTCTAGTAATACCTTGGCAACAGTTTTGATGCTCTTGGTACTACCCACAGAAGTTCCACCGAACTTGAGTACAATCATGATTATTTATTTTTAATATATGCAGCCATCCAATCTCCTACATCAGAGGTAGACTGTCCTTCAGCACTTTCGGAAATATCAACGGTCACAAATTCTTCAACTATAGATTGCTCAACAGCCTCTCTGATCAATGCGGCTTCTTCGGTCAACTTGAAGGCATATTCAAACATCATGGCAGCAGAAAGTATGGTCGCCACAGGATTAGCTATGTTTTTCCCTGCCGCTTGTGGATAAGATCCATGAATAGGCTCAAATACTGAGGTATGAATGCCTATAGATGCCGAAGGCAATAAACCCAAAGAACCACTGATCACGCTGGCTTCATCGGTAAGGATGTCTCCAAACATATTTTCAGTTACCATGACGTCAAAATCTTTTGGCCATTGGATGATGCGCATCGCAGCATTGTCAACCAGTAAATACTCGACTTCAATATCAGGATAATTAGGCGCCATCTCCTGAGCAATTTGCCTCCATAATCTTGAAGTTGCCAATACATTTGCTTTGTCAACAACCGTTAGTTTTTTTCTTCTTTTACGTGCAAAATCAAAACCTAATTCTAAGATTCTTACAATTTCAGATCGTGTATAAACACAAGTATCATAAGCTGTATTGCCATCTTCTGAACGGCCTTGGGGTTGACCAAAGTAAATACCTCCTGTCAGCTCACGTATACAGACGAAATCAGCCCCATCAACTAATTCGGTACGTAAAGGCGATTTATGAATCAAAGACTTGAAAGTAGTCAAGGGGCGAATATTTCCATAAAGGCCTAATTTTTTCCGCATCGACAATAGTCCTTGTTCTGGACGCACCTTAGCACTTGGGTCATTATCGTATTTAGGGTCTCCTATAGCGCCAAATAGTACTGCATCTGAGGCCATACAGAGTGCATGTGTTTCCTCGGGATAGGGGTCTCCCACTGCATCTATAGCTGCCGCACCGGTAAGTGCATATTTATAGGTTAATTGATGGTTGAATTTATCAGCAACGACTTGCGTAATCTTCAATGCCTCTTTAATGATTTCTGGTCCTATCCCATCTCCGGATAGTATTGCTATATTCAAATTCATTGAAATTTATGCTAAAGTAAATTGTGATTGTAATTGTGTAATTTGAAGAATGGTCTCATTTTGAAGTAAATTCAACATTTTCTCCGTTGCCTTTATGGCTGAAAAAGTTTGATCTGTATCAACACCCCGGGTTTTGAACTCTCGCTTCATTTCCCAGGTTATAGTGGTTTCGCATAAGGCGTCTGATTTTCCTCCCGGAGGTATCAATACGCTATAGTCTATCAATTGAGGGAGCGATTTCTTAAGGTTATCTTTATAGATTTTTGATAGGGCATTCATAAAGGCATTATATTGTCCGTCCCCTGCTGAAGTCGCCTCATACTGTTTTCCGTCGATCATTAAGGCCACGGAAGCTACGGGCTTCAAGCCCTTGGCGTGTGATAAATTATAATTGATGATTTTTACCTTTTGCTCAATCTCTGCCAAATCTAAAACATCTGCTACGATATAGGGTAAATCATCCAACGTAATTTGTTCCTTTTTATCTCCCAATTGAATGACTCTGTCCGTCACTTTTTTGAGCGTCTTCTCATCAAGTTCAATACCTAGTTCAGCTAGATTTTTTTTCACATTTGCTTTTCCAGAAGTCTTGCCCAAAGCATAACTTCGTGACCTTCCGAAGCGTTCGGGCATGAGCGTGTTGAAATATAAATTATCCTTGCTATCACCATCTGCATGTACGCCACAAGTTTGAGTAAATACATTATCTCCAATCAAAGGCTTGTTGGCGGGAATCCGTAAACCTGAAAAGGTTTCAACCAATTTACTGATTCGATAAATATTGGTTTCTACCACATTTGTTTCAATTTGAAGGTGGTCGCGCAGGGCCGCGATTGAACTACTCAAAATAGCATTGCCTGCACGTTCTCCTAGGCCATTAACCGTGACATGAATACAACTTGCCCCCGCCTTTACGGCTTCCAAAACATTCGCTACACTCAGGTCATAGTCATTGTGTGCATGAAAATCAAATTTAAGTTGGGGATAACGATGGGTCATTTCCGACACAAACAAAGCCGTCTCTGAGGGTTGTAAAATACCTAAAGTGTCGGGCAACATAAAGCGCAGGATAGGTTGGTCCTGAAGTGCATCCATCAGCTGAAAAACATAATCCCGAGATTGTATCATTCCATTGGACCAATCTTCTAAATATAAGTTGACATGGATACCCAATGTGTTGGCATAATCAATGGTCTCTTTTAATGACTCGATGTGCGCTTCTGGTGTTTTACGCAATTGACCTTTCAAATGCTTTAATGACCCTTTAGCGAGTAAGTTCATGACCTTACCCCCCACCTCTTGAATCCACTTGACCGATGCATGCTGATCTACAAATCCAAGAATTTCAATCTTTTCTAAATGATCCGTACCCTTCGCCCAATTTAAAATGCGGAGCGCTGCTTTCTTTTCACCCTCTGATACACGCGCTGACGTGATCTCCAAACGATCTACTTTGACCTCTTCCAATAAAATTTTGGCCAAACTGAGTTTTTCTGTTTCCGTAAATGATACGCCAGAAGTCTGCTCACCATCTCTAAGAGTAGTATCTAATATGAGTACTTTTTGCTCATCCATATCATTATTTCGATTCGAAAATTTCTATTTCCTTTTTAAGACTTAATAAATAATCAATATCGTCATAGCCGTTTAAGAGACATTCCTTCTTATATGGATTGATGTCAAAATCAATTACTTTACCTGAGGCATCAATTATAAAGGTTTGTTGCTCTAGATCAATGGTAAAAGTAGCTTGTGTATCCCCCTCTATCGTCTCAAATATTTCACTAAGCTCTTCCGAGGTTACTTGAACGGGAAGCAAACCATTGTTCAAGGCATTTCCCTTGAATATATCTGCAAAAAAACTAGATACTACTACCTTAAATCCATAATCATACAACGCCCAAGCCGCATGCTCTCGACTTGATCCGCTACCAAAATTTTTTCCACCAATCAAAATTTGTCCTGAGTATTTGGTCTCATTAAGAGGAAAACCTATGATCGGATTATTGGACTTGTCGTACCGCCAATCTCTGAATAAATTATCTCCAAATCCTTTACGCTCTACGGCTTTTAAAAAGCGCGCAGGTATAATTTGGTCTGTATCTACATTTTCAATCTGCACGGGAACCGCCGAAGACTGAATTTTTATGAATTTTTCTATGGGCATCAACTTAAGCTTTTAGTTCAAATATTCTCTTGGATCTGTAATCTTTCCTGAAATAGCACAAGCTGCGGCTACTAGAGGGCTCGCGAGTAAAGTCCTTGCTCCCGGTCCTTGTCTACCTTCAAAATTTCTGTTTGAGGTCGATACGGCATACTTTCCGGCAGGGATCTTATCATCGTTCATGGCCAAACAAGCTGAACATCCCGGTTGTCTCAACTCAAATCCAGCCGCCTCTAGAATAGCTAGCAAACCCTCCTCTTGAGCTTGCGCTTCAACTTGCTTGGATCCTGGTACAATCCAAGCGGTAATGTTATCTGCCTTCTTTTTGCCTTTAATAAAATGAGCAAACTCTCTTAAATCTTCAATCCTACCATTGGTACAACTTCCTACAAAAACATAGTCAATCGATTTACCTTGCAATTTATCACCATCACCAAACCCCATATACTGAAGAGATTTTTCATAAGTAACCCTTTCGCCTTCAGCTAAAGAATCAGCCAATGGAATATGTCCTGTGATACCCGTACCCATACCTGGATTGGTACCAAAAGTGATCATGGGTTCTATATCGTGGGCATGAAATACGTATTCTTTTTCAAAAGAAGCATTTTCGTCAGTCTTCAACAATGCCCATTTTTCCATCGCTTCCTCCCAATTTTTTTCCTGTGGTGAGAATTCTCTGTTCTTTAGGTATTCGAAAGTAGTCTGATCAGGTGCAATCAGCCCCCCCCGAGCACCGCTCTCAATGCTCATGTTGCACAAGGTCATGCGTCCTTCCATACTCAGTGCCTCAATAGTACTCCCTGCATATTCGATAAAATGCCCGGTACCCCCACTGGTTGATATTTGTGATATAATGTAGAGTGCAATGTCTTTAGCGGTCACCCCTTTGCTCAAAGCTCCATCAATTTGGATACGCATTTTTTTCGGTTTGGGCTGCATGATACATTGGGTACCCAAAACCATTTCCACCTCACTCGTGCCAATACCAAAAGCAACGCATCCAAAGGCACCGTGTGTTGAAGTATGGCTATCTCCACAAACAATGGTCATCCCAGGTTGAGTCAATCCCAGCTCAGGGCCAATCACATGAACGATACCCTGCCATTTGTGATTTAATCCGTACAGTGGAATATTATGATTTCTACAATTCTTCATCAACCTATCCACTTGATTTCTAGATAAAGCATCTTGAATGCTCAAATGTTGATCTTGTGTAGGAATATTATGATCTGGGGTCGCTGTGGTCTTTTGAGGATTCGCTACACTCAATCCTCTTTGTTCTAGACCCAAAAAAGCTACTGGACTGGTTACCTCATGTATATAATGCCTATCAATGTACAAAACACTAGGGCCGTTTTTAATAGACTTAACGGTATGACTATCCCAAATTTTATCAAATAATGTCGCCGATTGACTCATGTTTTATTGTTTATAATTCTTTTTCTTTAATCTTCTTCAGCTCAATGGATCCCATTTTATTCACTGCATCCAAGTAAGCCTCTATGGAGGCGGTAATTAAGTCTTGGTGTGCCGCAAAACCATGAAACATTTTCCCTCCTTCATTCTTCAGTTGAACATGCACTTTACCTAAAGCTAAGGTCGTTCTACTAAATGCTTGAATCAAAATTTCATCGATCACCTCATTTTTATTAATTACTGATCTTATCGCATTTAATGCCGCATCAATACCCCCTACTCCCGTTCCAGTAACTTCAATTTTTTCTCCTAAAATATCTAGCTTCACTACCGCATTTGGTATCAAATCTTTTCCGCTGGTAACCTTAAGAAAATCAAGCTTAACATGCTCTTTGTCACCATGAACTTTACCCATCAGATTTTCAAGGTCTTCATCTGAAATCTCCTTTTGAGAATCCGCCAACTTTAAGAAATGTTCATATACTTCGTCAAGTTTCTCCTCTTCAAGCACATATCCTAAAATACTGAGTCGATGTCTTAAAGCCGCTCTTCCACTTCTGGCCGATAACAGTATGGAAGATTCTTGGACACCCACCTCTACAGGATCAATGATTTCATAATTCTCACGGAGCTTAAGGACGCCATCTTGATGTATCCCCGATGAATGTGCAAAAGCATTTCTTCCTACTATAGCCTTATTGGGCTGAACGGGCATATTCATCAAATTAGAAACAAGTCTACTGGTTTGATAAATATTTTTCGTATTGATATTAGTTTCGATATTGAGAGCTTTATGACTTTTAAAAGTCATGACCACTTCTTCTAGACTGGTATTCCCCGCACGTTCTCCGATACCATTCATGGTGACCTCAACCTGCCGCGCACCATTGATCACACCCATAATTGAATTGGCGGTGGCCATACCCAAATCATTATGACAATGGGTAGAGAGAATGGCTTTCTCTATTCCCTTCACATGCTCCATCAAATACTTAATTTTCGCACCATACATTTCAGGTAAACAATAGCCCGTAGTATCTGGAATATTGATTACCGTAGCTCCGGCAGCGATCACCGCTTCTACCACTCTTGCCAAATACTCATTATCACTTCGTCCCGCATCTTCGGCATAAAACTCAACATCTTCTACATACTTTTTAGCGTATTTAACCGCGTTTACAGCGCGTTCCAATACTTTTTCCTCCGTAGACATTAATTTGTGATGAATATGCAAATAAGAGGTACCTATACCCGTATGAATACGCTTTCTTTTGGCATATTTCAATGCCTCTGCAGCCACTTCAATATCTTTCTCAACGGCCCGCGTCAAGGCACAAATAATGGGTCCTGATGTAGCCTTCGACAGTTCACGAACCGAATTAAAATCGCCAGGACTGGAAACAGGAAAACCCGCCTCAATAACATCTACACCTAAAGCTTCCAGCGCCTTCGCCACTATGATTTTTTCTTCCGTATTCAGTTTACAACCGGGTACTTGTTCACCATCCCGTAAGGTTGTATCAAAAATATATAGTTGGTTGGTCATGACAATGGTAGTTAAATGGGTTAATTATTTATTCTCAGGTCTTAATTTTCTCACGGCAGCTCCTGTACGCCACATTTCAGATTCCCTTAACTCATTGAGCTCTTTTTCAAGTCCCTCCCTGTAAGTTACTTTCTGGTTTGCCTCAATCGTAATTTTAGCCTCATTTCCGGTAGCCACACTTTCATAAAGTTCTTCAAAAACAGGTGCCACAGCATCTCTAAACTTTTTCCACCAATCTAAAGCACCTCTTTGCGCTGTCGTAGAACAATTGGCATACATCCAATCCATACCATTTTCAGCTACCAGAGGATATAAAGATTGCGTCGCTTCCTCTACTGTTTCGTTAAAAGCCTCTGAGGGTGAATGCCCTTTCTTACGCAATAAATCATATTGTGCTGCAAATAATCCTTGTATAGCACCCATCAAACTTCCTCGCTCTCCGGTCAAATCACTATAAACTTCACTTTTAAAATTAGTTTCAAAAAGATAGCCTGAGCCCACACCAATACCCAGTGATATCACCCGCTCTCGCGCACGCCCTGTTGCATCTTGATGCACTGCAAATGATGAATTAAGTCCTTTTCCTGCTACAAATAATCTTCTTAATGATGTGCCTGATCCCTTTGGGGCAACCAAGATAACATCTACGTCACTAGGCAAATCTATTCCTGTTTGATCCTTATAAGTAACCCCGAATCCATGAGAAAAATAAAGTGCTTTTCCTGGGGTTAAGTATGGCTTAATGACGGGCCATTGATCAATTTGACCTGCATCCGATAGCAAATACTGAATAACCGTTCCTTTCTCACAAGCTTCTTCTATTTCAAATAATGAAACACCAGGTTCAAATCCATCAGCAACTGCTTTGTCCCATGATTTACCCCCTTTTCTTTGACCCACGATGACATTGAATCCATTGTCTCTCAAGTTGAGTGCTTGACCCGGACCTTGGACACCATAGCCGACAATGGCTATCACTTCATCCTTCATTACTTCTCTTGCTTTTTCGAGGGGGAATTCCTCACGGGTGACTACTTCTTCTTCTACGCCACCAAAATTAATTTTTGCCATTTGTCTAACTTTTATGAATAATTAAAAATCTTTAATACTTAATTTATTTGAATTTGAAGCCTCTAGTTCCTTGATGTAAGCTTCGGTTTTTCTTGTTGATTTTGATATGGCCACGCGGCCCGATCGGATGAACTCTAAGAGCCCAAAAGGTTCTAATTTTTGATATAAATCATGGGTCTCTCTAGCTTTCCCCGTTTTCTCGATGATCATGTAGTCTGTTTCAACCACTAAAATCCGTGCGCCACTTTTGCTCACTAGATCCTCTATCGACTTCCCATCCACAATCGCATATTTCGGCACTTTATAGAGCGCAATTTCTTGATAGAATATCTGATCTTCTTCATAAACAAACGCTCCAAGCACATCAATCAGCTTCCTTATTTGCTTGACGATATTGTCAATCATATCCTTACTGGTCTCGGTCACAATCGTAAAGCGACTTACTCCTTTGACTTCTGTAACGGATACGTTCAAACTATTGATATTGATCTTCCTTTTGGTAAAAATGATCGTCAGCTGATTGATTAATCCAGATTTATCTTCAGTAAGTACAGATAAAGTAAATTCTCTGGGAGTTGAGGTAGGGTATTTAAGTTCCAAACTCATATCAATCTAATCTGATTTCAGCTACAGAGGCTCCGGAAGGCACCATTGGAAATACATTTCCTTCTTGCTCGACCACTACTTCAAGTAGTGCTGGTCCTTCACAATTCAACCAATCAAATATGGCTTGATCGAGATCTTCTCTTTTTTCAACTTTTTGAGCCTTAATACCATAACCTTTGGTAATCATTTGAAAATCTGGATTATCCAGCTCAGTAAAAGAATAACGCTTTTCAAAAAACAACTGTTGCCATTGACGTACCATTCCCAGGAAGTTATTATTTAGAATTAAAATTTTTACCGCTAAATCACTCTGCCTTATGGTTCCCAATTCTTGTATGGTCATTTGAAAACCTCCATCTCCAATCACAGCTATCACCGTTCTTTCTGGCTGCCCTACTTTTGCGCCCATAGCGGCTGGCAATGCGAAACCCATAGTACCCAAACCACCTGAAGTGATACAGCTCAATGATTTTCGAAATTTATAATATCTATTTGCTACCATTTGGTGTTGCCCAACGTCAGTAACGACAATGGCGTCACCATCAGTGACCTTTGATATCCTATTGATGACTTCGGCCATTTTTATTTCACCTGAATCAGGATGCAATTCCGCATCAATTACCTTATCAAATTCAATTTTATCACATTGATGAAACTCGTCTATCCAATCCTTGTGCATTGAAACATTCACCAACGGAAGCAGCCCCAGCAAGGCCTGTTTGGCATCACTATTAATAGCCACCGTTGTTTTTACATTTTTATCTATCTCAGAGGGATCAATTTCGATGTGAATTACTTTGGCTTGTTTGGCATATCGGTCCAAATCTCCGGTCACTCGATCATCGAATCTCATACCTATGGCGATTAATACATCACATTCATTGGTCTTTATGTTAGGACCATAATTCCCATGCATACCTAAGTAGCCAACATAAAGGGGATGGCTGGTCGAAATTCCTGAAAGTCCCATCAACGTTGCAGCCATAGGGATTCCTGTTTTTTCTGCAAATCGTATCAATTCATTCTCTGCTCCAGAAAGCTGAACACCTTGTCCTACCAATATGTAGGGCTTTTTAGCCTCATTTATCAAATTTGCAGCGGCCTCAAGATCCGACGATAACGCTTCTGGATAAGGGTGGTAACTTCGGATTTTTTCACATTTATCATAGGTGAAATCAAACTCAGCAAATTGAGCATCTTTGGTTATATCGATCAAAACCGGCCCTGGACGACCCGTATTGGCAATATAAAAAGCTCGGGCAATAGCATAAGGTATTTCCTCAGCTCGAGTTACTTGATAATTCCACTTGGTCACAGGCATAGAAATGCCCATCACATCTGTCTCTTGAAAAGCATCTGTTCCTAAGAGATGCGAAGGAACTTGTCCCGTAATACAGACCAAAGGTGTCGAATCAATTTGTGCATCTGCAATCCCGGTAATTAAATTGGTTGCCCCGGGACCAGAAGTAGCAAAACAGACCCCTGCTTTGCCGGTCACACGAGCCATACCCTGAGCGGCATGTACCGCACCCTGCTCATGACGGGTTAATATATGATTCAATTTATCTTGATAATGATAGAGCGCATCATAAATGGGCATAATAGCACCGCCCGGATAACCGAAAATAGTCGTAACTCCTTCGGCTATTAAACACTGAAGTACCGCATCGGATCCTTTTATTCTGGTCGTCTTTTTGGTGACCTTTTTTTCTAATACTAAAGTTGATGTATTCATATTATTGATCAGTAACACAACCCTCGGATGCCGTAGCTACCGAATTGATATATTTTTTTAATACTCCTTTATTGGCTTTATAATCAGGCTGAATCCAAATGGATTTTCTCTTTTCCATTTCTTCATTAGAAATTTTCAACTCCAATTGATTACTGATGGCATCTATCCTGATGATGTCTCCATTTTGCACAAAAGCCAAAGGTCCTCCCTCTTGTGCTTCAGGGGTAATATGTCCCACGACAAATCCATGTGATCCTCCCGAGAATCTACCGTCAGTGATCAAAGCCACCTCTTTGCCTAAACCCGCACCCATCACTGCTCCTGTGGGTTTTAACATTTCTGGCATACCCGGAGCACCTTTGGGACCCGAATATCTAATCACAATCACCTCTCCTTTTTGGACTTCTTCAATGATACCCCTTATGGCCTCAAATTCATCTTCATAGATCCTTGCGGGACCCTCGAAAATTTCACCTTCTTTCCCTGTGATTTTAGCTACGGCACCTTCTGGAGCTAAGTTGCCATAGAGAATTTGTAAGTGCCCATTTGATTTTATGGGATTATCAAAAGGTACGATTACTTTTTGCTGCTCGCTTAAGGACTTTACAGTCTCTAGATTTTCTCCAATGCTTTTCCCCGTGACGGTGAGACAATCTCCTTGCAAGTAACCCTGCTGAAGCATTTCTTTCAATACCGCAGGAACACCCCCTACATGATGTAAATCTTCCATTAAATAAGCTCCGGAAGGCTTTAAATCCGCGATGAAAGGTGTGTGGTCAGATATCCTTTGAAAATCATCAAGACCCAGGGGTACATCTACAGATTTGGCCATGGCAATCAGATGTAACACTGCGTTGGTTGAGCCACCCAAGACCATTACGGTTGCTATGGCATTCTCAAAAGCTTGCTTTGTCATGATTTGCTTAGGGAGAATACCCTGTATCATCAAATTTTTGATGGCCACTCCAACTTTTAAAGTTTCTGCCTTCTTGTCTTGACTTTCCGCAGGATTAGATGACGAAAAGGGCAGGCTCATTCCCAAAGCCTCTATCGCAGAGGACATGGTATTGGCCGTATACATACCACCGCATGCGCCGGGGCCGGGAATTGAGTTTTTTATGATGCCTTCATAATCCTCATCCGAAATGCTGTTGGACAATTTGGCACCATAGGCTTCAAATGCTGAAACAATATTGAGATCTTTCCCTTTCCATTTCCCAGGTTTAGTACTTCCACCATAAACCATCAATCCAGGTCGATTCAATCTTCCTAAGGCCATGATGGCGGCCGGCATATTCTTATCACATCCCACTACTGGGACAACCGCATCATAATATTGGGCATTGACGACCGTTTCTATAGAATCTGCTATAATATCTCTTGAAACTAAAGAGTATTTCATCCCCTGTGTTCCATTAGAAATACCATCACTCACTCCGATGGTATGAAAAATCAAACCTACCAAATCAGCATCCAACACCCCTTTTTTGACTTGATGTGCCAAAATATTCAAATGCATATTGCAAGGATTACCCTCAAAACCAGTACTCACAATACCTACTTGAGCTTTAGACATGTCTTCAGTAGATAGTCCAACCGCATACAACATCGCTTGGGATGCCGGCTGACTTGGATCTTGAGTGATCACTTTACTGTATTTATTTAATGTCGGCATGATTTTAGACAATAGTTAGACCCTGGTATTCATTGAACATTACTTGCTGACGGTACATCATATAAAGACTATGTCCGTTAGAATCCTCCCACTCAGCCTTAAAAATTTCACCATTTATACTTTTAATAGGTGATACTTCCGTAGCTGTTCCTGTCAAGAAAGCGTAATCTGCTTCGTATACCTCTTCTACCGAAACCTCTTTTTCGGTTACTTTTATATTCCATTGCTTTGCCAGTTCAATGATTGTTTTGCGTGTGATGCCGTCATAGGCAAATTCAGTCGTAGGTGTAAAAAGTGCTCCATCCTTCTCATAAAAAAAATTAGCCGCTGGACTCTCTGATATATTCCCATTGATATCTAACATCAAAGCTTCACTGTACCCTAATTTTTTGGCCTGAGAAGAAGCTAAGATTGAGTTAGTATAATTGCCTATGATTTTCGCATTGATTTTATTGGCTAAACCTACGGTCTTGCTATGCTCTGAGATCATCAGTTCTAAAGGCTCATTGCCTAAATATTTTTTCCACCTCCATGCTGCCATAAAAACATGGACTTTACTATCTGTAGTCAGATCCATATTGGTATCCATGAAAATTAAGGGCCTGACATAGGCATTGACTAACTTATTTTTTTTCAACAGCTTGTAGGCGACGTTGACGAGTTCGTCAACACCAAAGGGGATTTCGAGGGTAAGATCTTTGCAGGCGGCGGCCAATCTTTCAAAATGCGCTTTTGCTCTAAAAATATTACACCCCTCTGCATTTTTGTAAGACCTCATCCCATCAAAGGCCCCAAATCCATAATGCATAGTTTGGCTGAAGAGACTAAAATTTGCCTTTTTCGCCTCAATCCAATTACCATCTAAAAATACAATACTATCCTCCTGGAAATACATTTTTTTTTACATAAAGAAAGCCATTCTTATTTATTTCGAATGGCTTTGATTTTTTTTAATTAATTGAACCAGTCGAGTCAGGTTTGAATGATCACTGAGAGAAAATTTTTTTTGAGAATTACGGAAATCTGTATCATTAATTTTTTTTTGTCTATTGAAAGTTCAAAATAAAACCTATTAATTTATAATTCAAAGCATGCCTACAAAATTGCCTGAATTTGTATGAACATCCTAATTTTTGATCTAAATTAGTATAGAAAATCGGAAAAAGAATAATAAGCACCTTTTTATTTTTAAAAAGAATAAAAAAGAGGTCATAATAATTTTATCAACTCAAAATAGAACTTAAAAGGCCTTAAACATTATTTTTAAAAATTAATTCAAAT
>CAJJCN010000064.1 GCA_905182655.1 Flammeovirgaceae bacterium UBA4465 | reverse complement strand
ACCTCCATGGGCACTTCTGTGCCGATGATCAACAATGGTTTTAATATCTTCATATACGTAAGGATTGAAATGTTGTCCTCCTTGTCGATGATAAATACCCCCAGGCACCACATGAAACAAATGGGGTATCACACACGCACTGATGAAAAGCTGGCCCTTGGCATCGTGATCTATCCCCCAAGGGTTACTGAACCCATGAGCAACCACTTCAAAGCGCTTCTTGATCGGGTGGTATTTCCATACGCCACCATTCACATCGACCCCTTCTTGCTCCAACAAATCTTCTGGAAAAGACTCTTGATGGCCATATAGCTTGGTATTTTTATTGGGTTTTCTGATTTTGGAGGGGGTGGCAAAACCCTCTAATCCATAAAGCCAACCATCTGGACCCCAATGCAGACTGTTGATGGTCTCATGACGGTCTCTGATGCCCCAACCGGTCAATAATATTTCTATTTCTTCTTTGTCTGCTTGGTCGTCCCCATCGGCATCTGGCACAAACAACAAATTGGGTGGGGCGCCCAAGAACAATCCATCAAAGCCAACTGCGATGGCCGAAGGGAAAGCTATGCCTTCCAAAAATACTTTGACATCATCCACAACGCCATCTTTATCAATATCTTCTAAAATCAATATTCTACTATCTCCAGAATTCGAAAAGCCATGGCCCCTACTTTCATAATCTCTATTTTCAGCAATCCACATACGACCCCGATCATCCCAACAAAAAGCCATGGGCTGGGTTATCATGGGCTCGGAAGCAAATACATTGACCTTAAAATCTTCATTTAACGTCATGGCGGCCACTGCTTCACTGGGGTTTAAAAACTTTTCTTTGTAAGCTTCCTCTCGAGCCATATCCCAAAGTTGTGTTGCATAAGGATACGCATTTCCACCCCATTGTACCCAATGTTCTGTGAGCTCAATGCCATTGAGTGTACCCGTAAATACGACCAACCGATGTTGAATAAGCTCGGTCGTACCTTTAGCGATCTGCCAATCTCCATTGATCCCGCGACTTGGACCTACGCCAAATTGGTCATCCACGCGCCAAGCGGTCGGAGATCCGGCATTATTGGGATGATCCAAAATGGCCACATGTACCTTATCCTCTCGCCCTTTGACCTGCATACCTACATCCAACCATATGGATTTTTGACCTTCCGCGGCTTGATTTTTTTGTCTAGAAGCATTGACCACTTGGGCAGGTATTCCTTCCTGCCAAGGCATGCGCAAAAACATCCCTCCATATCCAAACTCATTGATGACCACCTCCTCAACGGCATCACCCAACCACTCCTGATCTATGAGATATTGCCCATCAACTATGCGCATCGACCACCTTTGCGTTTCAACCATGAGTGTATTTCCCTGATCATCCAACATATTGTATACCGTTTGCCAAGACACGTGATCACCGCTAGCTTGTAATACGGTGGCGGAGTCTAATTGCCAATATTGCCCCCCTACATTGTGAAAATAATCTCTGCCGACGCCCTTTTTGATTAAATCAATTTTCTCAGGAGACCGCGCCAACTTATTTTGCCCCCCCTTAGATGGCAAGAAAGAGCGATGGTAAAACCAGGTTGACAGACTGTCCGTTGGAACCAGTTCATTGTTCCCGTTAACTCGGGTGAACCCCCAATACAATCCCGTTTGATGTTGATGGTGGGAGGGGCTGTATTCCGTCAAAACGCCTTTGCCATCCGGCGCAATGATCGGGTGGATATAAGGTCGATGATCGGGTCGGGCATGCTGGGTTAAAATAGGTGATTTTCCACCCTTTCGGTATATTTCAATGGTTCCTAATTCCTGATTTTCTAGGATGTGGAGATTGGTTTCGCCTACGGATCCATAAACTGATTCCCTATCTTTTTGACACGAAAAAAGAATACCCATGACCACCAAAATCCACAAATAATTATTTATCAAAGCTTTCATCATGCATCTTGTTCAATCCAAATATTAACGCCTCACCTCATTATTTCTCAAAAGGACCCTAATGAGAGGTCAACGAAGTCTATATGTTTCCGAAATCAACCTTTAGGCTCAATGGTAAATTCCGGAAGTCTTACTCTTTCGCCCCCATTCATCGCAGATTCATGAGCGCATATCCCTACACACGTCCAATTGGCACTTTTTAGGGCATTGGGCCAAGGTTCGCGGTCTTCTGCCAATGCCGTGACAAACTCATGGACCATGTGGGGATGTGATCCGCCATGTCCTCCTCCTTGCAGAAAAGAAAGGTGATCAGCATCTTGAATAGTTTTGGTAAAGGATCTGATTTCTGGGGGTAACAAATGCGCAAAATCAGGAATACTTATGCGTGAGGGAATCTCATTTTCAGGTTTTTTAGCTGTATGAATGACATGTTCATCTCCATCAACTAAGCCCCATTCGAATGATTTTTTCGTGCCATAAACATCAAAGGATTCCCTATACTGCCGTGCCGTATCGTATAAAAACCGCCACACTTGAGCCGAAAGGTCCATGCCTTTGATTTTGATATGACAAGATTCGACAGCAAAAGGATTACCAGAGAGCTGCCTGATTTCTTCATTCACGCTACCCGAACCGAAGCATGAGACGTACTCGGCACAACCATTTACCAACCCCAGTACGGGAGAGACCACATGGGTAGCATAATGCATGGGTATCATTTTTTTCCAATAATCCGGCCAACCTTCCATATCTTGGGGATGAGAGGCCTTCATGAATTGAATATCTCCAAGATCACCGCGCTCGTACATTTCCTTGATGAACAAAAACTCTCTACTGTAGACCACTGTTTCTGCCATCATGTATTTAAGCCCTGTGGCTTTGACCAATGAGACGATTTCTTCACATTCATGAATTGCAGTGGCCATGGGAACCGTACAAATCACATGCTTGCCAGATTTCAACGCTTCGATGGACATCCAACCATGATCTGCAATGGGTGAGTTGATGTGAACAAAATCTACCAAAGGGTCCTTCAAAACCTCTTGATAATCATCGTACCGGTTTTCAATATTGAAATGGTCTCCAATGACCTTGAGTTCGGCCCGATCTCTCCGACAAATGCCATGGAGCATAGCATCTGGATGCTGCTGATAAATCGGAATAAATTCCGCTCCAAAACCAAGACCTACCAAGACTACCCTATGCTTTCTCATACTCAAACATCATTAGAAGTTGTATCTTATAATCATCCAGCATAAACGGAAGTAAAAGAATACTGGTCCCTTACCATGCTGGAAATTACACCTACTAAATTATGAAATATTTCTAGAATGGGGCTCTGTTTTAATCAAAATAGCTAGCAGCGAAGTTCTCAACAAGGTAACGGAACCCAAAAATTCATAAAAATGAAACTCAACAATTATAGGTACTTAAAACCTGCACATTAGTCCTCTTTTAAACTGGCCAAAAATGCCACGACGTCTCTAACTTCCCTTTTGGTCATAATCTGTCCCATCTCAGGCATGCTGGAAGGCGCATTTGTGCGGGTTTCAATTCTTTCCGTAGGAATTTTCATGGGTTCAGCCTCAGCGGTCTTTAATATAAGCGCTTCATCATTTTCTTCCATTAAAATCCCTGCGACCACTTGACCGCCCTTTAGGGTAAGGGTCACTATTCCATATCCTGGAGACAGGCGCTTACTTGGCTCGACTAAGGCTTCTAGCAACTGCTGACGTGTTAAAAGACCTCCAATATTACGCAAATTCGGTCCTACCCCCACAGAACCTTTTCTGACACCATGGCATCTCACACATTGCCCAGCACTGCCTTCATAAAAATAATTACGCCCACTTGCTATGCTTCCACCATACATAGCCTCATCAAAATCAGCTGATTCGTTAGTTACTAAATCCGCTAATCGCACATTTAAATATTCAGAATGGGTTGCTGCTACGGCCTCACTCAAATCAAGATGTAGATTGGGATCTAATTCATTGTTGCTCATCTTTACTATTAATTTCTCAATCAGACTTTGAGTAACTAGTGTATCTAGCTGTCCTAAGACTTTTAATAATTTTTGCTGCTCTGAAACCGAACCTTCTTCAAGTATCGACTTCACCGTAACCTCAAATTCGTTCTTATTGATGGTAACGCGATTCAAAAGACCAATGGCTTCTGTACGTACCAAGGGTGATTCATCTTTCATTCCCCGCATCACCATTTTATCTAGTTCGCCATAATTTAATTGATCAAGGGCCAGAATGGCTGCCGCTCGTATGGCTGCACTTTTATGAGTTTCCAACAGCTCGACAATCTTTTCTGAAACTGAACGCTCACCAATATCAGCAAACATGCGGACCAGAGCCACTTTTACCTGAATCTCATTTTCGATATCCAAACGTAACATCATTGGCTTCAAGTGATCCCTTAATAATACCGCATCTCTAATTTGCGGGCCTCTGTAACGTCCATCTACCCGGTCCAATAAAGAAGGGTCTGCCCAATGACTCAAGGCGTCAATCGCCTCGATTTTCAATACCTTAGGTATGTCGTCACTTTGAGCAAATTGAATCAACCAATCTAACGTTTCTGAACTTCCTATTCTTGAAGCCGCGTTGATCACCCGCCTCCCTAATGCCTCAGATTGTATTTGGGTGTTTTTTAGCAGCGATGCAAGGTCAGGTAAGGCTTCTATAACCGACCAATCGTCATTAATCGCTCTGGCAGCTTCTAATACAATATATTCATCCTTATCCGACAAAAAATATCTGAGATCCGAATGTGACCATCTTCTCAAAATCAATACTGCGGCGAGCCTTAGAGATCTGTGTGGACTCTCCTTCAGATCAAGAATGGGTGCTTCCAAACCTATCCTGCTTAATGCCAATACTGCAACATGCCTCACATAAACGTCCTCATCATTATTCTCTACGAGCATTTGAATCAAGTCATTTACTGCATTTTCATCTTTGATTCGGCCCAGGGCTTGTGCTGCATAAAATTTCACCCGTGAATTTTGGTGCGATAACAACGGAATCAAATGGGAGCCTGCAGTCACAAATTTCACATCTCCAAGTACTTTTGCCGCTTGGGCTATGATTTCAGCATCCTCATCTGACAAATAAGGTATCAAGTCGGAAGCCAGATCTTCCCCTTTGGCGATCAGCTGCCCCAACCCCCAAATACCATGAACACGCATCAGCTGATGCCCTTGTTGGGCCACTGCGTCCCATAATAATTGAGATTTATTTCTATTCACCAACTCAAACTGGGCTTTTTGACGGATGCGCATATCGGGATACTTCAATAACTCAAAAAGTATGGTTTCATCCTCTGTTTGATAGTTCATCTCCATTAAAGCTTGGGTCTCAACACGGGCTGATTGAAGGTCATTTTCATCTTCAGAGACATCCAATCGCCAGACGCGACCCAAATTTTTGGTGTCCCAACCATTGATCCAATCGGCAAAATACAATGCGCCATCAGGTCCAAAACGAATGCCTGTGGGAAGTAATCCTCCCATTACCTCAGTCTCCTTGCCTAACTCAAATGAAAACCCCTTGGGTTTTAAAGTAAAGCCCCAGATATGGGACCGAGAAGGGTTGCCTACAAATTCACTCACAAAAAAATGATTTTGCCACTTTTTGCCTAACCCCGTACCTGGATTGTAAGTAAATCCCGTTGGCCCATTGTGATAATTCATTATTGGGGGTAGAATATAGGCTGGCTGACCCTCCCATCGAGGTTTGAACAAGACTTCATCCATCCATACATTATAGCCATTATTTTTAGGGTCTGTATACTTACCGTATTGCCAGTTGGACCTCCAACCGGTGTCTGAACCTTCTACGATATGAACCAGTCTTTCACTTTCACCTTCATGATCACCATCATTGTCTTGACCTATGATATTTCCATATTCATCAAAGGCAAATTCATGTGTATTCCGCAACCCTGCAGCAAAAACTTCAAAATCCGATCCGTCGGGATTGGATCTTACCAAAACACCTTGATTGGGATAAAAATGGTTTTGCCCTGCTTTATCCGTAAGATTAGCACCAATATCACCTATACCCCAATAAATCTTTCCATCCGGACCTTCTATGGCACCAGACATACCATGTCCACTGAAGCCAATGTGAACCGCAAAACCTGTATTAATTGATTCTTTCGTTTCATAATAACCGTCTTGGTCTTCATCTTTCAATCGCCACATATCTGGCCCAATACCCACAAACATATCTTGCTCTCGAACCAACAAAGCACCTGCCACATCAGTAATTTCATTGTGGAAATCATTCAATACGCGGGTGGATACCTCCGCCATTCCATCTTTATCAAGATCCTGTAATTTCCAGACTTCGTCTCGTTCTACTGCCAGGTCTCTCCAATCATGAATCCCATCTGAGTTGAGATCCTTTAACCAACTGTTTTCCTCACTTTTTTCAGTAGCAAATAGTTCTTTTAATAAATTCCTACGTTCCTCAACTGATTTTAAGGCAATGGATCTGGTCATCCAATCCTCATGTCCCCTGATGTCAAATTCAGAATTTTTTTGTCTATTGGTTCGTGTCAAGTAAATATTGCCCATGTTATCTATAGACATGGCGATGGGGTCAGGGGCCAAAAGATCTGTTGCCCAAAGGTTTATGCGCAAGCCTTCTGCCAATTGAATCGGCGTGGTTTCAATGAGTTCCTTTGCTTTTAAAAAGCTACTCGCAGAATCTTCCCGAACGACTAATAGAGGCTCGGTCATCTGATCTGTTTGATCCGTCTGGCAGGCAAGTAAAAAAAACAAAAAACAAATCTTTAATCTATTTGAAAAAGTACGCATAAGTATTGAAAATAAGATAAGCCTTAAAATCACTTAATTAAAACCCTTTGATCTTGCGATTAATGAAAAAAAGTGATTAAAAAATAAAATTAAATCATGAAAGACCTAAAGTCCAAATTAAATATTAAAACTAGACGAAATTAATGTTTAACCAGCATATTAGTTTGGGCTTATCGAAAAAAAACTCATTTAGGATGATAAATTTTTTCTGCTTTATCACGGACTAAATCAATGTCTAGGGTCATCTGCTTTCGTTCTTGATTCACAAACATTTTCATTTGATCTGCATAATGGGGACTTTCTGGCCGGTTTGAGGCGCCATAGCTGTTGACTGTCTCAATAATGGGAAGTCCTTGGCTCGGATAACGCACCAACATAATATAGGAATCTCCCGCTACCCCTTTTACTTTCCCTTCCTTATAAGGTCTGCTGTACATAGCTGCCAAGACATCCCCAAGCCCTCGCATAGGTAATGTCTTATCTCCTCGAACTAAAAACTGATACTCACCCAAGGTGACCTCAATTTTTCCAAAATTTTTCAGTAATTTTTCATGGGCATAATGTAGAGACTCTATCATTTGTACCGGCTTCACCTCATCCACATCGATTCGGTTTTTCTTCCCCATGAGATGAAGATAAAACTCATTGAAATGTGCTGCGCCTATTTCATGCAACTCACCCCTGCGATTCCATTTTTGTAAAATACGAACGGTTGGAGCGGCCTTGCCAGCCAGTAATGGGTCCATACGGAATACTGCATTTACATTGATATTGTAATACAAGGAATCGGGTAGTGTCGCATCATATTTAATGGATAAAAAATTTTCCCAAGAAATAGTGTCGTATTGCTCCATGAGTTGCATAAAGCGAATACTTCTATTGTTCTCATGCAATTGATAGCCCATGGTGGAATCAAAATCATCAAAACTCAAATTGTCATCTGCAGCACTGGCACTGTAGGCCGAATTATTGGTGTTGAACAAATAACCCGATGAGGGATTGGTTAATTGAGGCAAGTCCTCAAATTTATGATACTCCTCGGTGAGGGTTCTAAACGTGTTTCCAGGTAAGGTCTTTTTCCAATCAAATTTCGAATCACGAAAAGGAATCTTGCCATTACTTACATAAAAGATATTGTCGTATCTATCGGCATACATGATATTGAAACTTGGAATAGCTACCATTTCTAAGGCTTCCTTGAATTCATTTAAATTTTGAGATTTATTCATATTATACCACTGCTCTACCGCTCTAATTTCATCAAAAACAGACATTTTAAAGGCAAAATAACCCTTATCATTTCTGATTACTGGGCCATATTTTGAATAATAAGCCACTTTCTTGATCCTAATTTTTAAACCCAGAAAAATTTTAATACGAAGCGCTATCTTCCGCTTTTCTAAGGTATGCCAACTCGAATCCATACGATATCTGCGTTTGTTTTGAGGATCCATTTCCAACTCGAATATGTCAATTTTATCGGGATGGTTAACGGTATGTGCCCAACCCAAATGTTCATTGGTCCCATGAAAAATGACCGGACCCCCAGGAAAGAGTCCTCCCATCGCATTCCAGCCCTCCTCACTCACCAAGTGGGCCTCATACCAAGCGGCAGGACCTTCTAAGGGCTGGTGGGCATTCACCGCCAACATCACATGGTCACTCCCTGTTTTGCTTCGGTTGAAAGCCAAAGCGTTTGATCCAATCCCAATCAATGCCGCATGGTCAATATTGCCCTTAATCAAGCCCCCAATAACCCCATCTGCTCCATCCATTATGGCCAATTGAAGTACATAAGCTTGAAACACCTCTTGAACCGTGATAGGAAAAGCTTTTTTAACAAAGACCTCTTGAGGATGATGTTCAGCATAAGCATTCAGGCCAGCCAAATATCCATTGACTATTTTTAAAAATTCTGGGGAAACTTCATCCAAGTGTTCTGCAACTATTTCTTTGGTTCGAAGTAAACCCACTACGTAATCGGCAATGGCACCGTCCTTCCCCAAATGTAAACCCAACATACCTTTGGCAGCCAATAAAGTAGTTTGGATAGTTCCAAAATCATCTTCGGCATGTGCCCAAGCCAATCCATAAGATACTTGAGCGTCGGTAGCTGCATAAATATGCGGTACCCCCCATTGATCTCGTATGATTTCAATTTGATCAGGATGCCATTGTGCTGATATTTCCAAGGAAATAACTAATAATAAAAGTACTAAAAAGTAATCTCTAGCCATTTATGTTGAATAATGTTTTTCTCAGAGCGTTGAAATAATAATTTTTAATATACGAAACCCCCTTGGATTACAGATCATAAAAAATTTAATCTTGTTAAAAAATCTGTTATGAGTCATAATGAATATTTAATTTGAATTTTTTTTGAATGCCCTGATCTAAACTATTCGGAAATTCCCAGAAAGTACTCAAAAATTCAATTCACTTCAACGTTCTTGATCGCGAGTTCATCCACTTCAATTGAACCTGCCCAAATACACATCGTTTTACTGGTTTCAAGCATTGCTGGAAAGCCTGCTATTTTAGTTTGTTCGGCGGCCGGATTCCAAAGCATAATTGGAATTGGAATACACGATGATGGAATAAATACAGGAGCAGGACCCACTATTTTCCAATTCATGGGATTGGCAGGTGACTTACATTTTCCAAAAGCAGGGATATTGAGAAAGGGTATTAGGTCCATAGCTGTAGCCACGGGGTTACCCTGTACACTTAAACCTATAGGCAGTATCGTCATTTCTTTAGGTTCTTCACCAAAGGAACATTTTAACTTGGCACCCTTACAGACACATTTTGGCATACTAGTGGATTGTTTTAGTTTTTAATGATGCTTTAAAATGAAACTCCTTAATCAAATTTTTAATGTTTTTTTTTGCAGAAATGAGTTTAAAGTAAATTTATGATAAATGATTGTAAAAGGCATGAAGGCTTTAAAATAGTTGAATGTTTTTTTTGATTTAAAATTTTAAAATGTCCAAAGGATTATTAAACCCTGGCAACATTTTTCTTTACCACGACATTAGTAATCATGACCTCTCTTAATTAAAGGCATAAGTGGCTTATAATATGTTAAAAGCGATCATATTATCAATATCTTTATATATTGAGTTTAAAAACAACTTTAATATGATTGCCACAACTAATTTAATAAAAAAATTGTTATGGAGATTAGGTACTATTAAAACTTGTTCAATTTTAATTAAACTACACGCAATAGTTGAAGAAAAAAAAGAAATTAGCCATTGCAGGCGCCTCGGGATTTATAGGCAGATGGTTCATTGAAACTTATAAGGATGATTATCATATCATTGCCCTCTCACGAAAAAAAATAGCCCCTTCAAATTCAGATATTGAATGGAGAACGGTAGACTTATTTTCAATATCTAGTAGTATCGACGCCCTTGAAGGTGTGGATTATGCACTTTATTTAGTCCATTCCATGCAACCCTCTACGCGGTTAAATCAGAGTAATTTTGAAGATACCGATCTGTTGCTTGCTGATAATTTTTCTAGAGCCGCTGAAGCCTGTTCGCTCTCGCATATTGTATACGTAGGCGGTATCCTCCCAAAAGATAATTTGAATATTTCAAGGCATTTACAATCGAGATATGAAGTAGAACGCGTGCTAGGGTCTCGTCAAACCCCAATTACTCCCATTCGTGCAGGCATCATCATTGGACCCGGGGGATCGTCATTCAATATTGTTAAAAAATTAGTAAAAAACTTACCCGTTATGGCCTGCCCTAGTTGGACAAAGTCCAACAATCAACCCGTAGACTTAAGGGTGGCTCTAGCTTGTATTCAGCATACCCTTGGAAATACGAGCTTGTATGGGCGTCCACTCGAAATAGGAGGTGAACAAGTCGTTCAGTATATGGATCTGTTAAAATTAACAGCGAAAGAAATGGATAAAAAAAGATGGATCTTTTCCGTACCTTTTTTTTCATTGGGTATGTCCAAATTATGGGTGGGCTTGTTCAGTGGGTCAAGTCCTAATTTTGTATCTCCATTGATAGAAAGTCTGAGACATGATATGACGTTGAAAGAGCAAGATTTTCTATCCGTTTTTCCAAAATTTTCCTTAAAAGAAACCATTAAAAGAGCGCTTGATACAACAGTTATCATCCCAAAAATACCTCAGGGCGTTGCCCCAGTTAAAGATAAAAATACGGTAAGAAGTGTTCAAAGAATTGCCAATCCTGGCAAAAAAACTTCACTTTGGGTAGCGAAAAAATATCCTGTCTGGTTGAGTGACATGTTTGGAAAAATTATTGATTCCAAAGAAGATGAAAAAATATTAAAATTTACTCTTTTAGGCCTTCCGTTATTACAATTAGAGTACATAGAAAACAGAAGCGATCAAAATCGGCAGCTTTTTTATATCACCGGGGGTTTGTTATCCAAGCGGAGCAATACCGGATGGTTAGAATTTAGATCTATTTTAGATGGTGAATACATCATTACAGCCATTCATGAATTTGTCCCTCGATTACCTTGGATCATCTATAAATATACTCAGGCCAAAGCCCATTTGTATGTGATGGGACAATTTGAAAAATACCTCTCGTCATTTCAGCCTCAAACTGATAAATAAGTTAAACTTCTTTGTGATACCTTACGGCCTATCTCGGAATATAAAATGAATAAATAAACATGAAACAGACGCAAAATTTCAAAAATCATACGATTTTTCTCAAAGGATTTCATGGACTCTTATTTGTTGGAATATTGGGATTGGGTGGGGGTGGTATAAGTTATCTACTTCAAGGCGGTGCTGATGCCACTTATCCAGCTACGCTCTTCATACTGATATCTCTTTTATTATCTATCATCATGTGGTACCTCAGAATATTCCCCTTGAAAGCCCAAGATCGGGCCATTAGAGCTGAGGAAAACCTAAGACATTATGTGCTTACGGGTAAGTTATTACCACCAACGCTCAAAATTTCTCAAATTGTGGCCCTTCGCTTTGCCCCAGATGACGAGCTTTTAAATCTGATCGAACAAACGCTAGATAAAAATCTTACCAAAAAGGAGATTAAAAAGGAGATTAAAAATTGGAAACCAGATGACTATAGGGTCTAGAGAAACTAAGATTTATAGAGTCATGTAACTTCGGCAGTCTCTTTTTCTACCACGAACATTGCAAAAACGGCGGCTATGAGCAGTGAGACACCTCCCATCATTAAGGCAAATATGGCTTGTGAATCAAATAGGTTCTTAACAATAGGGCCACCAATGATCCCACTGACTATTTGAGGGACCACAATGAAAAAATTAAATATTCCCATGTAAATTCCCATTTTAGTCAAGGGTATCGTTCCCGCCAAAAGTGCATAAGGCATGGACAAAATACTGGCCCATGCCATCCCAACAAAGGCCATGGAGAGGATCAACATGATCGGATCTTGGACAAAATAGATCGACAATAATCCGAGTCCACCGGCCGTCAAAGCAATACTGTGCGCCTGTTTTTTCCCAATCTTTTTGGCTATTTTGGGCAGCAACAATGCAAAACCAGCAGAAACGGCATTGTATACACCAAAAATAATCCCTACCCAATTGCCTGCTTCATTGAAAAGAGGCGAACTACTATCTTCAATATCAGTACCATAGATATGTTGAGCAATGGCGGGTGTTGAGTAGACCCACATACAAAACAAGCCAAACCAACTAAAAAACTGGACCCAGCCGAGCTGTTTCATCGTTTCAGGCATTTGTTTAAAACTGGTAAAGATATTCATCAACCCCCCATGTGTTTCTTCGACTTCTTGCGGGTTAAAAGACAGCAATTCTGCAGGACTGTATTCTTTGGTCTTGATAACGGTCCACAGGATAGAACCCACCAAGACCACCGCTCCAAAATAAAAACTATAAATGACGTTGTCAGGCACCTCACCGGGCAACACCGTTTGTGAAACGCCAAAAAAGTTAACCAAGATGTAAGGCAACCAAGAGCCCACCACCGCACCAATACCTATCAATGTGGCTTGAACAGAAAAACCTGTGGTGTTTTGTTCTTCTGGAAGCATATCCCCTACCAATGCCCGAAAAGGTTCCATCGCAATATTAAAAGAGGCGTCCATAATCATCAACATACCCGCACCAATCATGATCGGTGGAATGGCTACAGCCAAGACCCCAGCATTAGGCATAATACATAAGGCGATGGCTGCCAGCAATGCTCCCGTTAAAAAGAAAGGTTTTCTACGACCAAACCTACTCCAAGTTTGATCACTGTAATGACCTATGATGGGCTGTACGATAAGACCTGTGATCGGAGCCGCGAGCCAAAACCATGACAAACTTTCAATATCAGCACCAAAGTTCTGTAAAATCCTACTCGCATTGGCATTCTGGAGTGCAAAGCCAAATTGAATGCCCATAAACCCCATGCTCATATTCCAAATTTGCGCGGTAGATAATTTTGGTTTTTTCATATGAAAACAATATTAATTAAGATTTTTATTTTGGTTTTTTTCTGAATTTCCAAAGATGTTAGCACTGAATAAATCCTATCCTGATCGCAACAAATACTACGCCACTATTTTAAATGATAGAAAACCCTCAGTTTTGAAAATTTAGCAAAATGAATGCTCTAATGATCCTCAAAATATAGAATTATTTATAATAAACCATTATTATTTAATTCAATGCAATCAACGAAAAATCTAGAATTTATCAATTAAATTTGCAAATTATTATTTTTATATAAAACCTTAAGCCTATGCAATTCAGACCTGGTGTTTTAACTGGACCCGAAGTAACCGAACTTCTTAATCACGCAAACGACAACAAGTTTGCCTTACCTGCCGTCAATGTGACTGGTTCAAATACTATCAATGCGGTACTTGAAACAGCCAAAGCAGTCCAATCACCAGTAATGATTCAATTCTCAAACGGAGGTGCACAATTTCATGCTGGAAAAGGCCTTTCTAACAAGGATGAGGCTTCGGCAATAGCAGGTGCCATAGCAGGTGCTCACCACGTACACCACATGGCTGAAAAATATGGTGTCTCAGTTATCTTGCATACCGATCATGCCGCTAAGAAATTACTTCCCTGGATTGATGGATTACTTGACGCAAGTGAATTGCATTTTGAAAAAACGGGTGCCCCTCTTTACAGCTCGCATATGTTGGACCTTTCTGAAGAATCGCTCGAGGAGAATATGGAGATTTCCACGAAATATTTTGCCCGAATGTCTAAAATGGACATGACCCTAGAAATAGAATTGGGGGTGACCGGTGGTGAAGAGGATGGCGTAGACAATACGGATATTGACAACTCTAAACTTTATACCCAACCCGAAGAGGTAGCATATTCTTATGAGAAGTTAAAAGCGATCAGTAACCATTTTACCGTTGCCGCTGCTTTTGGCAACGTTCATGGCGTTTATAAGCCCGGAAATGTCAAGCTTACCCCGACTATTCTTAAAAATTCTCAAGAATTCATTCAAGAAAAATTTGGTACCGGAGTCAATCCTGTAAACTTTGTGTTTCATGGCGGATCTGGATCTACTACGGAAGAAATAAGGGAGGCCATATCTTATGGTGCTATCAAAATGAATATTGATACCGATATGCAGTGGGCCTATTGGGAAGGTGTCAAGAATTATTACCAAGAATTTGAAGGTTTCCTTCAAGGTCAAATTGGAAACCCTATCAGTGCCGATGAACCTAATAAAAAATACTATGATCCCAGAAAATGGCTCAGAGAAGGTGAAAAAACATTTGTAAAAAGACTCAGCGAAGCCTTTGACGATCTCAATTGCATCAAAAAAAATGTGTAAATAATGTACGATAGGGTTTCAGTTTTATCCTGAGCCCTAGAATCTCCAATAAATAAAAGTGCTGAGCATTACGTTCAGTGCTTTTTTTATGTGACGCCCCTTGATATTAAAAAAGAAGGTAATCAGATAATTTAAAGCATTAAGCAACGTCCATTTTTGTATTCTTTATAGATTTGTTCTCTTGAAATTCATTTAGTCTTTTAACTCTAATCATCATGAAAAATATAAACCAAGTATCAATCATTGGCGCAGGTACCATGGGTAATGGGATTGCTCATGTTTTCGCCCAATTTGGCTTTAAAGTAGCGCTTATTGATATTGATGAGGATCGCCTTAAAAATGGCCTTAAAAATATTGAAAAAAATATTGATCGGCAAATACTCAAACATCAACTTGAAGATTCAGAAAAGGCCTTAATCCTATCAAGAATAGCCCCTTTCAATAACATAAAAAATGGGGTGGTATCAGCCGATTTAGTGATTGAAGCCGCTACAGAAAATTATGAAGTCAAAAAAAATATTTTTCAAGAAATAGATAATTATGCCCCAAAAGATGCCATTTTAGCTTCAAACACCTCATCCATATCTATTACAAAAATAGCTGCCGAAACCCAAAGACCTTCGCTCGTCATTGGTATGCATTTTATGAACCCTGTCCCCATCATGAAATTAGTTGAAGTAATCAAAGGCTATGCCACTTCTCAAGAGACTGTCACATCCATCATAGAAACAGTCGCTCACTTAGAAAAAATAGCAGTAGAAGTCAAAGACTATCCTGGATTCACGGCCAATCGCATACTTTTACCTATGATCAATGAAGCCATATTTACCCTTTTTGAAGGAGTGGCTGGGGTTTCCGATATAGATACGGTGATGAAATTAGGCATGGCACATCCTATGGGTCCTTTACAACTTGCCGATTTTATTGGACTTGATGTTTGTCTCTCCGTTATGCAGGTACTGCAGGAGGGGATTGGAGATGATAAGTATCGTCCATGCCCACTTTTAGTAAATATGGTTAACGCAGGCTATTTAGGCAAAAAAACAGGTGAAGGATTTTATAAATATGAGCACAATTCAAAAGATTTTACGGTCAGCAAACAATTTGAATAAAATAAGAAAAAAAAGAAACCAAGCGCACAAGTTATGCGTTATGATGGCGAGTAAATAAATCAAAAATAAAAAAAATATCAATGAAAAAAATTCAAATCCTTTGGCTATCAACTTTATTTATGATGTCATGCAGCGGAGGCAATGAAAAAAAAGCAACTTCAGTCACCGAAAAAACTGAAGAAATTATTGCCGCTCAAATACCGAAAATAGTTAAAATCAGTATTGAAGGTGATGATATGATGCGTTACAATCTTGATAAAATAGAAGTGAATGCTGGGCAAACGGTAGAACTAACCTTGAGGCATACAGGACAAATGTCAGCGCTTATCATGGGTCATAATTGGATATTACTCTCTTTGGGTACGGATAAGGCCGCCTTTGGAATGGCGGCAATAAGTGCCAAAGAACAGGGCTATGTTCCCCAGGATATGAAAGCAAATGTCATTGCAGCCACTCAAGTGATCGGAGGTGGCGAAAGTACTAGTATCACATTTGATGCCCCCGCACCAGGCTACTATGAATTTATCTGCTCTTTCCCGGGTCATTATGGACTGATGAACGGCAGCTTCGTAGTGCTTCCTTAAATGATTTAATGATCTTTTCTTTGCCTATATTTAGGTCATGAAAAAATCATTACTATTACTCTTCTGTGCTTTTAGCTTTTTATCCGCTTGCATAGATACCCATCCAACAACAGATATGCAGACCCAAGAGCACTCACCACCCATTGCAGAAAGAAAAGATTCTTTATTAGAAGCGCATGGGGACACCCGTGTGGATCCCTATTTTTGGATGCGTCTCACTGATCAACAAAAAACAGCTGCTGACCCTGATGTCCAAACGAAAAAGGTAGTTCAATACCTTGAGGATGAAAATACCTATGCAAATGAGATCATGAAACCCACAGATAGCTTGCAACAAAAGCTATTTGAAGAGATGACTGGGAGAATTCAAAAAGATGATGCCTCTGTACCCTATCTCAAAAATGGTTATTGGTATTATACCCGTTTTGAAGAAGCCCAAGAATATCCCATTTATTGTCGCAAAAAAGGAAATATGGATGCCCCAGAATCCGTCATGCTCAATGTCAATCAATTGGCCCAAGGCTATGACTACTATGCGGTTGGCGGGCTTCGCATTAGTAAAGACAATAACATATTGGCCTACGCTGTTGATACGCTGAGTCGAAGAGTATACACCTACAAATTTTTAAACCTTGAGACCGGGGAATTACTGAAGGATGAAATAACCAATACCGAGCCTGGAGGTGCTTGGTCCAACGACAATCTAACCTTTTATTATACAACCAAAAACGATGTTACGCTGTTGTCTGAAAAAATTTGGAGACATCAGTTAAAAACAGATCAAAAAGAAGATGTCATGATGTATCATGAACAGGATCCCTCTTTTTATATCAGTGTCAAAAAATCAAAATCAGATGATTATATTGTGATCTCTTGCCGAAGTACGCTGATCAGAGACTACCACATCCTTTCCGCACAAGAACCCACGGGCATCTTCCGTCAATTTACTCCTAGAAATGGCCCACACGAATATTCCATTGAGCATTTTAAAGGTAAGTTCTACGTCCTTACCAATTGGGAAGCACAGAATTTTAGATTGATGGAAACTTCTAAAAATGCTACCCATCTTGAGAATTGGTCAGCAGTGATCCCAAATAATCCGGACACCTTATTAAGTTCGATTCAAGTATTTGGTGAACATTTGGTAATTGCTCAAAGATCCAATGCACTTACTTCACTGAAGGTAATCCACCAAAAAACAGGAAATAGTCATGAGGTCTCTTTTGAGGAACCGGCCTATGTTGTTTATCCGACCACCAATACTGAATTCAATACGACAAAACTTAGATTCATCTATGCTTCGCTGACTACGCCCAATACTACTTTTGAGTATGACATGAATGAACGGAGCAAAATAGTTCTCAAACAGAGTAAAGTCATGGGGGGACATGATCCACTCAAATACACTACAGAAAGATTATTTGCAGAAGGCAGAGATGGGACTCAGATACCTATTTCTCTGGTTTACAAAAAAGGATTAGTCAAGAGTGACCAAAACCCATTACTCCTTTATGCCTATGGCTCTTATGGAAATTCTACCGATCCTTGGTTTAGTTCCATAAGACTCAGCTTATTGGACAGAGGCTTTACCTATGCCATTGCCCACGTTAGGGGTGGCCAAGAAATGGGTCGTGAATGGTATGAAGAAGGAAGAATGTTTAAGAAGAAAAACACATTCTATGATTTCATTGATTGTGCATCTTATTTATCTAATGAGGGTTATACCTCAGATGAACACCTCTATGCACAAGGAGGAAGTGCAGGTGGTTTGTTGATGGGTGCCGTTATCAATATGGCACCTGAACGTTTTAATGGAGTGATTGCGGCCGTACCCTTTGTCGATGTCATTTCTACCATGATGGATGAGTCGATTCCCCTTACCACTGCCGAGTTCAACGAATGGGGCAATCCTAAAAATCTTGAATCCTATGAATATATGCATTCTTATTCGCCCTATGATCAAGTAAGCGCACAAGCCTATCCCAACCTACTGGTAACCACTGGGTATTTCGACTCACAAGTCCAATATTGGGAACCTGCCAAGTGGGTTGCCAAGCTTCGTACCTATAAAACCGACGAAAATTTATTATTACTACAAACCAATATGGCTGCAGGGCACGGAGGTGCCTCAGGAAGATACCGCAGGTATGAGAATGTAGCCTTGCAATATGCTTTTTTACTTTCTTTGGAAGATATCAATGAATGATGCATGTCGAAATACATGGATCAATCATATTATACCCTATCAAACCGATAATTAATAAGTTAAGGATCAAAACAGTCACTATGTCCATTAAATTCAAATATTTCGCTTGTTTAATTGTTGTTTTATGCTCGTGTTATCCAGCACCCAAGGTAACGGGCTTTGATCAAGACCAATGGGAACAAGACCTTATTGAATGCCGTACTTATCGTGCGACGCAAGGCGCACCCCTATTGATCAATCAAAAAGAAATCGTACTGGGATCCAATCAAAATGAAATCATTGCGCTGCTGGGCAGTCCCACGAAGCAGCGCCTAGATAAAAGAAATAGAAAATTTTTTTTTTATCAATTGAACTGTGAAAATACCATTGAATTAAGTATTCGTTTCAATGCGATTGGGGCCGCCAAAGAAATCATGATTATAAATTAACAGAGCCCTTCAAAGCAGGCCACTCAGTCATTTCATGGTTGAACCATATACCCTATTCAAATCTTAAGGAATCGATGGGATCAAGTTTGGAGGCTTTATGGGCAGGTATATAGCCAGACATAAGCCCTACAATCATACTGGTCACCACACCAAAGAGGACCCAAACCCAGGGAATAATGAATGAATTGGAGCCAATATATTTAGCAATCAAATTGCCAATCCCAATGCCCATGAGAATCCCTCCAATACCGCCCATTTGACAAATCACCAAGGCTTCAATCAAGAATTGCTGTCTAATTTTATTCGGTGTAGCTCCCAGAGCCTTCCTAAGGCCAATTTCACGGGTCCGCTCAGTCACTGAAACCAACATAATATTCATCAATCCAATGGAGGCACCCAATAAAGTAATAAACCCTATGGTAAAACCTCCCAATTTTAAGTATCCGGATATTTCATCTAACCTTTCAGCTATAGATCGATTGGCTTTAATTTCAAATGAATTTTCATCAATAGGTCGATCTCCGCGAATGGCACGCATCAGTCCTGTAGCCAATCCTATAGACTCATCTGCTTCATGAAAATCATTAATGGCCACCGTAGCTAAAAAACTTAAATTTCGCTCTGAGGCAATGACTCGGGCGGCGTTCAACGGGACAATCACGCGGCGATCAAAATTACCTCTACTCGAAGCCGCTCCTTTAGATTTCAATGTCCCAATCACTCGACAGCTGACTCCAAAAAAACTAATCTTTTTACCAATGGGACTTTCATTCGTATCGAATAAAAGGGTACTTATCTCACTGGTGATAATTGCCACGTTAGTACCACTTTTTATTTCATTGGAAGAAAAGTTCCTCCCTTCACTGAGATCATATCCATCAATGGCTAAAAAATACTCGTCGGTTCCCCGAATCATTACGTTAGGATTGGAAACCTTAGAACCTCGCTTGACCTCGGCATTTCCTGAAATCACACTGCTCAAACTTACCACACCCGTTTCTTCAAACTTATTTTTAAACTTTTGCAGCTCTTCAAATTTGATTTTAGTAAATATTTTTGATTTTTTTCCTCCAGTAGAACCCTTTACTCTTTTGTTGCTGATCGTATAAGTTTTGGAACCTAGATTAGAAAAACTATCCTCTACAGATCCTTTTATCGCATCAATCGCTGTGAGAATACCTACCAAAGAAGTAATACCGATGGCGATAATAGAGGCCGTTAAAATTGTACGCAATTTATTTGATTTGATAGCGTTAAGCCCCTCTCCTATATTTTCTAATATATTCATTTTATTAAAAACAAACAGATTTCATTTAGTAAATTTGATCACTACTTAATTGGTATACGTAATATGGACACTCGCGTTTAGAATATTGACAAAACTCTTATGAAAAATATAGTTTTTACCTTTTTAATAGGGAGTTTATTGAGCTTAAATGTAAACGGAGCTTATCTCCTAATGCCCATGGATGCCTCACAGACGGACCACCTAAAAGCCTACGGCATTACCTATTGGGCCCTCACCAAAGACGTGCCCGTTGACTGGCTATTAAACTATCGGGGAGGTAGTTTTTTAGTCCCTCACAGCCCACTCATGCAAAATGAATGTCTTATAAGAAATGTAAGTTTTGAAGTTATTTCAGATGCCGAGGTAAATCAATTATTTGAAGAAATTGCTTCGCCCTCCTCGAATATGGATGTTATGAAGCTTGAGAAATATCCCAAGATTGCGGTTTATTCTCCCAAAAGCAAACAACCATGGGACGATGCGGTCACGCTGGTTTTAACCTATGCTGAAATCCCCTATGAAGTCATTTTTGATGACGAAATCATGTACAACGAGTTGATTAGATATGATTGGCTACATCTACATCATGAAGACTTTACAGGTCAATATGGGAGGTTTTATAAAAACTATAGGCACATGCCGTGGTATCAGCAACAACAAAATGAATTTGAAGCAAGTGCTAAAAAACACGGCTATGGAAAAGTTTCATTAATGAAACTAGCCATAGCCAAACGCATCAAGTCTTATGTGGCCAGCGGTGGCTTCTTATTTGCCATGTGTTCAGCTACGGATACGTATGATATTGCACTGGCTGCTGAAGGATTGGATATTTGCGAAAAAATGTACGATGGTGATCCAATGGATCCTATGGCCCAGTCAAAATTAGATTTTGAAAGAACTTTTGCTTTTGAAAATTTTCAATTGGTGCGAAACCCTTACGAGTATGAGTTTTCAAACATTGATAATTCACCCCAAAGTAGGGGTTTGACCGAACAAAATGATTATTTCACCTTGTTTCAATTTTCAGCAAAATGGGACCCCATCCCTACCATGCTCACTCAAAATCATGAAAAGATTATTCACAGTTTCATGGGACAGACCACGGGATTCAAAAAAGATTTAATCAAAGGGGATGTGTTAATCTTGGGTGAAACCAAGCAATTAGATGAGGCGCGCTACATTCATGGGGTGATAGAAAAAGGTTTTTTTACCTTCTATGGAGGCCACGATCCAGAAGATTATCAGCATTATGTCAACGAAGAGCCCACTGATTTGAATCTGCACCCCAACTCGGCAGGTTATCGCTTGATCTTAAACAATATTTTATTCCCAGCGGCCAAGAAAAAGAAACAAAAAACCTGAGTTTTTTTTGGAGATCGTTGCTAAGAAAAGATGAACATTATTAAAAAAAAATTATTTAGTGAAATCGATCTGAACGAATCTCTAAATTTTTCATGATCAGTGCCTCTTCATATAAAAACTCTTTCCATCTGATTTCCACTTGGGCAGGATCCCAGTAAACCTTGGCCAATTCAATGAAATTTCTATAATGCCCTGCCTCAGAGATCATCAACTCATGGTAGAAACTTGTCAATTCTGGATCTGTCAAGTGTTTAGATAAAAGCTTGAAGCGCTCGGCACTTCGTGCCTCAATCAATGCGTTCATGAGTAATTTTTCAACCAACTGTTGGTCTCTGCTTCCCCCTTTTTTGAGCACGGTCATCAACTCCGAAACGTAGACATCTTTTCTGGGAAATCCCAGCTCGTACCCCCGTTTGCGTAAAAGCCCTATGACCCGCTCGAAATGAGACCATTCCTCAGCAACTACGGGGGTTAAACGATCTACTAAAGCCGTTTTTTCAGGATATTGTAGGATCAAAGAGATGCACGAGGAAGCCGCTTTTTGTTCACAAAAAGCATGATCCACCAAAATATGCTCGATGTTTTTTTCGGCAATATTTACCCATCTCGGGTCCGAAGGCAACGCTAGGCGCAATGTTGTTTTTTCCATCAATCAATCAAAAAATAACCATTTAAAACCAAAATCTAGTGCCCGCTGCTGTCCAGGATATTTTGGCGTAACAAAATATCCACCGTCATTTGGCTGACTTATATGGGTGGATTTAATAAAAAGAAAAACCTTCTCGATCCGCATATTCCAAAAAAGATTGGCAGGATAACTATATCCTTCATAAATTTTCTCGTCATTTTGCAAATAAAACTGTTGGGTCACTGGATCATAGGCATTGGCATAATAAGCTGATTTGTGATGAATATCAATACCGATTTGGACAGGAATCGTATGCTTAAACCAACTGCCCTCCCAATAAGCCTTCATATTTAGAAAGGTAGTGGGAATTCTAAAGACGTCGCTTTGGGCACCCGAAACTTCCGTATAGATGACCTCATTTTTGAAATGGAAACCATAGCCCAGAGTTTTATTGGTAGGCAGGAAAAGATTGATTTCACCCCCTATCTGACTGATCAAATTGGCATCAGAGGCTACATTTGGTGTTTTATCTTTTCCGAAATAAACATAGTTGCTGTAAGTAGTCAAAGATATCTTAGGAATAAATTGAAAATGCCACCATTTCAAAGACAGAGACCCATTGATTTGATTGGAAAATACATTATCGAAATCATGATCCCAATCATAATGATTTCCGAAAAAGCGTTGCTTTAATGAAGAGGGCTGATAAAGCATACTTTTATACTCTAAATTGATGAGTTCACTCTTCAATGACCCCGAAAAATTATATTCACCGGTTTGCATGAGTTCTGCAAAACCTTGTATTTCGAAGATTTCTTTCCATCTAAAATCGGCCATTCCGCCTAAGTAATTCTCTACTTTTTTAGACATCGGGTCAAAATACAGCGCCTGATGATGAACCACTCTATTTTTTATATAAAAACGATAAAAAACATTTGATAAAGATCCTTTCAAACCTATTTCATTGGAGAGGGTTCGAAAA
>CAJJCN010000063.1 GCA_905182655.1 Flammeovirgaceae bacterium UBA4465 | reverse complement strand
ATGCCATTTACTGAATTGGAGATACTTTTAGGTCATAAAACTTACCTTACTTAGACCAAGAAGGCTTCAATACCTCCTAAAAGACTTCTGACTTGAGTAAACCCATTTGACTCAAGAAAGATCTTGGCTTGATTTGATCTGCCTCCAGTCTTACAATGCACAATGATCTCTTGATCTTTCAAAGGATTGAGTTCAGCAAGCTGATCTGGAATACTGGTAAGGGGCATTAATTGCGCCCCAAGATTAGATTCTTCATACTCCCAAGGCTCTCTCACATCAAAAAAATTGAGGGTTTCACCTTTATTTAACCTGGTTTTTAATTCTGAAACTTCGATATCCATAATTATTTTTCGATCAGTATTTTTTGGGTGATCAAATTGGATCCCCTTTGTAAGTTTAATAAATATAGACCTTCGGGATACCTTCTGAAATCTAATATAGAATTAAAATCTCCATCAGCGATCATTTTACCAGATAAGTTGTATAAAAAATAATGGTCATAGGTATCAGAAATATTGATGAGTCCATCTGAAGGATTTGGATAAATATGTGCTTTCAATCTATTTTCAGAAGTTCCTAGTATGGAGTTAGTGACCTCACCAAATACGGCCCTTATCATTAAGGATCCTTGAAGGCGTGTATTTTGCTCCCATTCAGTGCCCGTATTCGAAAAAATAGCATCCATACCTAGGGCATTGTCTTTATCGAATCCGACTCCGATATAATCTTCGGTAAATTGTTTGAATCCTATATAGATGGTATCCCTGACATAGATACTTTGGGAGAAAATTATTTCATTATAATCTTGACGATCATTGTTGACAATTTGAAACGCTTGACGATGGAGTACCCCTGAATCTGATAATTCAATCCAAACCATCAATTCTAGGCCTTTTCCACTTGAACTTGGATTAACCGAAGGAAAATTGATTTTTATGCCGGTCAAAGTATCAGGTTCATTGACGACAAAACGAACCGCCAACTTACCCGTCATAAAATTGATGCCGGCCGCAAAGTCTGCAGTTCCATCATCAAAGGCATAATGGTCATTAAGTTGATAATACTGCCGAAGGGTATCATTGGCGCGTAAATTAATATTTGAAAAAAGGGTATCTCCTTCCGTGGTGATTTGTTCATACAAAAATTTATCCCCTGTATTGTAGGTAAAAGTTGATTCAATCAGTGCTGAATCGTCTTCCATATTGATTAATGAGGCTTCCATACCCAACCCTTCTACTTTTCTACCAGTTTCCAATGCGGATAATCTGAACAAGGCGACACTTCCTGTTGAAGTTGTATTTCCATTGGTTTGATTGGTTAGGCTATGGACATATTCCAAGGGACTGGGTAGTCCATAGAGGTTATTGGCCGTAGTATATTGAGGTATGATGTATTTACTGGGAAGGGATAGATACTGCGTCAATGGGATTTCATAATAGGGACTAAACAGTAAGCTAGGGGGCGCAGAAAGCGTTCGATCTTGATGGCTGAAGTCATTTGAATCTCTGTTTTCATTGAGATAGATGTAGTCAAGGTTCCAAGTATCGTAGATGCCATTGAGACTGCTAAAAGATTGAAACTTAACCTTAAAAGAAGGATGATAAAATTCACTACCAGCCACAGGAATGACTATTTGCTGGAAGCTGGGCAAGCTATCTTCATCTAAGTTCAATTGATCCAAGCCGCCTACAAGAGAAAAAAGTGTTTCATCTTCCGGATGAAGATCCTGTAGGATCCACGTGCTGTCGATACTCCAAAACATGACGGCCAAGGAGTCTTCTAATTCAGGAATTTCACCTCTGCCTAAAAGTTGCCAATAAAAACTTAAAAGTACTTGAGGCCTTTTTGAGGGGGCTATTTGACTCAGATCGATGGGTTGGGTAACCAAGCTGTCACCCGCGCCATTAAATAGGCTATTTAAGGCATAAGGATTGCCGCTAATGTTGGTACCATCAAAGGTGGCCACATACTGAGAGGGGGGATGGATGGCCAAGTTATTATTTACAAAAACATGGCTACCACTTTCCCATAATAGGGAATCAGGAACATTTCGAGATTGCGAAAAATCATCCCAAAAAGGTAAATTCAAAGCATTTAAAAATTGATCTGTTCTGCCGTTGGAACCTGGCTTATTGATAGTATTCAAGGGTTTTAGCTGAATTTGACCCCACAATGAAAATTGAAGTAAAAGAGTCAGACATACTAAAATGCAGCGTACCATTATTGCTAACTTAGGGTTTATGATTAATTGAATCAGGATGATAGATCCATAAATTTACGGATTCTTTAATGACCATCGGTTCACCTGGGGGTGGATACTGATCCACGACTTGCCCCACCTCCACAGGAACTTTGAGAGTATCTGGAAAATCTAGCTCGTTTTTAGATATTAAAACGGCAGTATCTATGTTATGGTATACTATATCTCCCAATTTTAAAGCTGAACCGGTAATGGTGACTTGCGCTACGTCGGCATCTAAACCGATTAAGTAAGGAGCTTCGAGTTTAGAATTACCATAGCCGTCGCCAATGGTTAAGTCGATGACCGATCCTTTGGGAATCTTTTCGCCAGGCACGACTTCTTCACCATTCATTTTTTGAATGAGGACGGCATTAAAGGCCAAATCGGCTACATATTTGGTTTTACCAAATTTTAAATCAAAGTTTTTCAAGATCATGAGGGCATTTTTCAAAGAGCCGTTCGTTAAATCAGGCATTTTAACCATAGGCGGTGCCGTCGAATTCAATGTGATATATATTTTTCTGAATTCTTTTACCTGAGCATTAGGCATAGGAAATTGCTTTATAACAGTCAGTGGGGGAATTTCTGATGAATAGCCTGAATCAATGCTGATCTCATATCGCAGACTTCTTAGAGATAAATAATCATCAAGATCATCTACGTGAACCCCCGTAATGTTGGGCACCGTAAGGGTATCGCCATGATTTGTAGCGATAGGTAAATAAATATAGAAAAATATTGAGGTAGCCAAAATACCAATCAAAGTTAAAAATAACAGCTGTTTCAAGAGTTGCAGGATCGAGCTAGGCATTACAATACTTTTAAGAAAATTAAATATTTTATGCAGCATTTTTTTATTTATTGGGATCTTTTAAATCGGTGATGTATTGCTGCTCTTGCTGCCATCTCGCTTCACCGAGCTCAATGATTTTAGAGATAAGTACGGGGTAGGAGATACCCATGTTTTCCCAAAGACCAGGAAACATGCTTACATCGGTAAATCCGGGGATGGTATTGATTTCATTGATGAAGATCTCATTTTCTTGTGTCAGAAAAACATCAACGCGGGCAAAGTCGTTACATTTCAAGGTTAAAAATGCCTTCTCACAAAGGGTTCTTATTTGTTGATGCACCGCTGTAGGGATTTGAGCAGGAATCTCAATTTTAATGGCTGCTTTATCTTGATATTTTGCCTCATAGGTATAAAAATCATATTTTTTTAAAAGGATGATCTCACCTGCAAGGGTAGATGAAAGGGACTCATTTCCTATGATTCCACATTCAAGTTCCCGACATTTCACAAAGGATTCTATGAGAATTTCGTGACCATATTTGAAGCTGTCCGT
>CAJJCN010000062.1 GCA_905182655.1 Flammeovirgaceae bacterium UBA4465 | reverse complement strand
GAACGAGTGGCTCAAATCCTCAGTCGTAGAAAGAAAAATAATCCCATATTAATAGGAGAGCCAGGTGTCGGTAAAACCGCCATAGCTGAAGGCTTAGCCTTGAGAATCGTTCAGAAGAAAGTATCTCGAGTATTATTTGGAAAGCGAGTCGTTACTTTGGATCTGGCCTCATTGGTGGCGGGAACAAAATATAGAGGCCAGTTTGAGGAAAGAATGAAGGCCGTCATGACTGAAATAGAAAAATCTCCAGACGTGATTATATTCATTGATGAGTTGCATACGATTGTAGGAGCGGGAGGGGCTTCGGGATCATTAGATGCCTCCAACATGTTCAAACCGGCTCTTGCACGTGGAGAGATTCAATGTGTAGGCGCAACTACCTTAGATGAATACCGTCAATATATTGAAAAAGATGGGGCTTTAGCGAGAAGATTCCAGATGGTGATGGTGGATGCTACTACACCGGATGAGACCATTCAAATTCTAGAAAACATTAAGAGCAAATACGAGGAACATCATAATGTGACTTACAGCGAAGAGGCTATTAAGGCCTGTGTGACCTTGTCAGATCGATACATAAGTGATCGTTTTTTACCTGATAAAGCCATTGATGTGCTCGATGAAACGGGTGCGCGCGTACACATCAACAACATCAATGTCCCTGTAACCATTGTGTCCCTAGAGACGCAAATAGAAGCGGTCAAGGAGGATAAAAATAATGTAGTCAAAAGCCAAAAATATGAAGAGGCAGCTCAATTAAGAGATAAAGAGAAAAAGTTATTAGCTCAACTTAAGATTGAAAAAGACCAATGGGAAAAGGAATCCAAAAGTAAACGTTACGAGGTCAATGAAGAAAGCGTAGCGGAAGTCATCGGAATGATGACGGGGATTCCAACGAATAGAGTGGCCCAAAAAGAAGGAGAAAAGCTACGGAACATGAACGAAGAACTTGGTCAAAATGTGATTGGTCAAGATGAAGCGGTTAGCAAATTGACCAAAGCTATTCAAAGAACACGGGTGGGTCTTAAGGATCCAAAAAAACCGATTGGTTCTTTTGTCTTTCTCGGACCCACGGGAGTAGGCAAGACAGAAATGGCCAAAGTGTTGTCTCAGTATCTATTCGATAAAGAAGATTCATTGGTGCGGATTGACATGAGTGAATACATGGAGAAATTTTCTGTAAGCAGATTGGTTGGAGCACCTCCGGGATACGTCGGATACGAAGAAGGAGGACAGTTGACTGAAAAAGTGAGAAGAAAACCTTATTCAGTCGTTCTTTTGGATGAAATAGAAAAAGCACATCCAGATGTATTTAATATTCTTTTGCAGGTATTAGATGATGGTGTACTTACCGATGGATTGGGCAGAAAAGTAGATTTTCGCAATACGATTGTGATCATGACTTCTAATATCGGTGTAAGAGATTTGAAAGATTTTGGTGCAGGTATAGGTTTTGCAACGCAATCTAGAAAAGACAACAAAGCTGAAGTGATCAAGTCAACCATCCAAAATGCTTTGAAAAAGACCTTCAGTCCTGAATTTTTAAACAGATTAGATGATGTCATTATTTTTAACTCACTTGAAAAGGAGCACATTCATAAAATAATAGATATTTCTTTGGGCAAGCTGTTCAAAAGAATAAGTGATTTGGGTTATCAAGTTACCTTAACCAATAGTGCCAAGGATTTCTTATCTGACAAAGGCTATGATCCTCAATTTGGTGCAAGACCCCTCAATAGAGCGATCCAGAAATATCTTGAGGATCCGGTTGCTGAAGAGATCTTAAAAGGAGAGATCAGTGAGGGAGATATCATTCAAGCCAGCTGGGATAAAAAGTCTGAGGAGCTTTCTTTTAAACTTAAGAAAAAGAAAACCAAAGAAAACAAAGAACAATAATAAATATCTAGGGAGCTCAATAGCTACCTAGATATTTTCTAAAAAACCATTCTAGGCTGAATAAGCCCAAAATCACAAACAAAAGCCACCTGAGATCAATCAATTTGGTGAAGTCTTGAAGGCTGTGAATGATGCTTTTTGCAGACGAATTTTTAAGATCTCTGATCAGTAGCTCAAGCTCATTTTTATGATAAAACTGTCCCCCCGTATGGTCAGCTAGATCCTTAAGCAGGTCATGATTGGCCGTAAATGTTGTGCGTTCCAATTGCGCATCTTTAATGATAAATTGCCCATTCGAGGACAAACTTTTACCGTTAGAGACCGAGACGGCTTCATAATAATAGATCCCTTTTTCAAGCGTGCCAATGTTCAAGGTTTTGTTTGTATCGCTACCTATGAAATTAAAGATACTTGCCGCTCCACCCTTTTTTTGAAAAACTTTCAGCGTTATGCGGTTGCCTGCTATAGGTTCATAGATGTCGTTGTAGGATTCCGAGGTAAATTGAATAAGATCACCACTTTGAAAAAAGGGTGAAATAGGGTTAAACATGAATTTGCGTTTATCTGATTGCACACTTAGATACTGAATGGATTTAAGGATGATTTGATCAAAAAGGTGAGCATTATTAGACATGGCCAGTTCTTGTAATCGCCAGCTCCAGATGCCCGTACCGTAAAAAACCCCATACTTTGAGCTGCCATTATCAAAAAAAGACAAAACAGGCTTGGCTATAGTGAGGTTACCCACCCTTTGCTGAAGCAAAATTTCATGAGGCCCCAAGTCATAAGATCCATAAGGAACCTTAAGGGTTGGATAGTCATTAAATTTATTTAAATAGGATCGATTGAGTTCAAATTTTGTGAAGTTCTCGTTATAAACGGGTTTAATAACATCTTGTTGGTTTCCTAACTGTTCGATAGTAATATTAGTTTTGGAATAGAGCCGGTTTAGGTTTGATTTTTTGCTGAGGAAATAGAAAAAGATAGGGCTGCCGGAATAGTTAAGTTTAGGAAAATCCCTAGAAAAAGCTTGATGATGAATGATGACATCGAAGGTATCACGAGGAAGTATTTTCGTTAACCCTGGGATATATATTTGAGTTTGGTAGTTTTCACTCTGGGCCAAAGCCATCCGAATGGCCCTGATATCAGGATGGGGAGCGGGCGCTACCAATAGTATTTTCTCTTTTCCTTCAACGATCTCAATAAAGAGATCTTGTTCATTATTTAGCGTATTTATTTCGTCGGCTTCTGGAGGTATTTTTATGCGCAAATGCTGAAGGCCAAATTTATCGGCATCCATTTCAAAAGTAACCTTCATTTGCGAAGAGAGAACGAGCTTTTGTTTACTGATGATCCCATCATCGTCGGATAAAATGATGGACTTTTTTATACCGGTGTAACCTGTGGCGTCGATATATACTTCGATGGGAAATCGATTGCCTTGGTAGACGACTTGATTACTGCGTACCTCTTTAATAGCAAGGTCTTTTCTGGTTACGGTATCTCCCAGGCCTAGGCTATGAATGGGAATCAAAGATGGTCTGTAAGAAGGAGAAAGTCCCTGATTGTACAATCCATCTGAAATCAATACCACGGCCGCTAAATTTCGAGTCTCTAAGCTTTCAAAAACCACATCAAGGGGTTGATTTAAATTGGTAGACGGTGCATCAAAACGGATCGGAATTGTGGTACGCGTTTCTAAATTAAACACCCACGGCTCAAAATCAACGGCACTTATTTTTTCATCCATTTCCATCAGCATCTGATTAATAGCTATGGAATCTTCATGATGCATCATAGATAACGAATGATCAACGACCAAGGCGATGATGGGTTTTTCGATTACCTGGGTCAGGTGATTGATCAAAGGATTTAATAAAATTAAAAAGATCATGAGCGTGGCAAAAACGCGCAGCGTTCCGAGGAATCTGGAGACATAAGTTGCCCATGGATTTTTCTGAGCATACATCAAATAAGTAACGCCTGAAATGAGGATGGCTGCAGGCAGGAGCCACCAAATATTGGCTAAAAACACAACCGAGGTATCTCTCATAAGCTTAAAACCCACTGATAAGGGTTTGATATAATCAAAAAGGCATTACTTAGGTAAGCAGTCCACCATTTACTTGTAATACTTGTCCCGTGATATAAGTTGAGGTATCCGAAGCGAGAAAGACACAAGCATTTGCGACATCCTCTGGACTCCCCCCCCGCTTTAATGGAATGGCATCACGCCAAGTTTGGACCACTTTTTCGTCTAAAACAGCGGTCATTTCTGTCTCAATAAAACCAGGTGCTACCACATTACAGCGAATGCCTCGGGAACCCAATTCAATGGCAACAGATTTTGAAAAACCAATAATGCCTGCCTTTGAAGCGGCATAATTTGCTTGGCCCATATTTCCTTTAATGCCGACGACTGAAGACATATTGATAATTGATCCGCTTCTTTGCTTCATGAGGGGCCGAAAGGCAGCTTTTACGGTATTAAAACAGGATTTTAAATTAATTTCCATGATTTCGTCCCATTGGGATTCAGACATCCTCATCAATAAATTATCTCGGGTGATTCCGGCATTATTGATCAAGATATCTAACTTGCTAAAATCACGGATGACCTCGGTAATTAATTCCTGGGCAGCGTCATAGTTGGAGGCATCTGATCTATAGCCTTTGGCCTCTACACCTTTGGCTTTCAATTCTGCAACCAAACTTTCACCTTGCTCCACACTGGACAAGTAGGTAAACGCCACATGGGCACCTTGTGTAGCAAATGTGTGGGCAATAGCCCTTCCTATTCCTTTAGAAGCACCGGTAATCAATGCTATTTTTCCTTCTAATGCTTTCATGTAAAATTTATAATTTATGCTAAATTAAATAACAGATTTAATATACGACTATCATCGCTCATCTTAGTCATTTTAATTGTTAACCCTTAGATTTGCAAACGAAACGAATTAAAGCATTTATTAGCATTTAAAAAAATTATATGGCTTCACAATATGATCTAATCGTAATCGGAAGTGGTCCGGGAGGTTACGTAGCAGCAATTAGAGCATCTCAGCTCGGAATGAAAGTTGGTATAGTGGAAAAAGCAGAACTAGGGGGAGTTTGTCTCAACTGGGGGTGCATACCGACCAAAGCACTGTTGAAAAGTGCTCAAGTTTTTGAATACATCAATCATGCTGCTGATTATGGGATATCCGTTAAGGAATCAACTGCTGATTTTAAAGGTATGGTTAAGAGAAGTCGTGAAGTGGCAGATTCCAATAGTAAAGGGATTGAGTTTCTTTTCAAAAAAAATAAGATTGAAGTCATAAAAGGCCACGGAACACTTTCTAGAGGCAAGCAAGTAAAGGTGACGGATGCTACTGGAAATACAACCAATTACGAGGCTAAAAATATAATCCTGGCTACGGGAGGACGGGCAAGAGAACTACCTAATTTACCGATGGATGGTAAGAAAGTGATAGGATACAGAGAAGCCATGACGCTGTCTGTACAGCCTAAAAAAATGGTTATTGTAGGCTCTGGTGCTATCGGTGTTGAATTCGCGTATTTCTATAATGCCTTAGGTAGCGAAGTTACCATAGTTGAATATTTACCCAATATCGTACCGGTAGAAGATGTAGATATTTCCACCACATTGGCACGAAGCTTTAAAAAGAAAGGCATCAAAATCATGACCCATGCAGAGGTTACCAAAGTAGATGTAAAGGGAAAGGGATGTAAGGTAAGTGTGAGGACCCAAAAAGGAGAAGAGATTATAGAATGTGACATCGTATTATCAGCGGTGGGCGTGTCTACCAATTTAGAAGGTCTGGGGATCGAGAGTCAAGGAATCAAGACTGAAAAAGGAAAAGTAATCGTAGACGAATATTATGCTACCAATGTCGCAGGAATTTATGCCATAGGGGATATCGTTCAGGGACAAGCATTGGCACATGTAGCTTCGGCAGAAGGTATTATTTGTGTTGAAAAAATAGCGGGAAAATCTCCTCAACCATTAGATTATGGAAATATCCCAGGGTGTACTTATTGTTCTCCTGAAATTTCCTCTGTGGGGATGACTGAAAAAGAAGCCCTTGCCAAGGGGTATGAAATTAAAGTAGGAAAGTTTCCTTTTTCTGCGTCTGGAAAAGCAAAAGCTTCCGGTGCTACGGAAGGCTTTGTGAAAGTTATTTTTGATGCTAAATATGGGGAATGGTTAGGGGCACATATGATTGGGGCGAATGTCACCGAGATGATCGGTGAAGCGGTAGTAGCCAGAAAGCTAGAGGCTACAGGTCATGAAATCATAAAATCTGTACACCCGCATCCGACGATGTCAGAGGCCATTATGGAGGCTGCAGCTGATGCGTATGGTGAGGTCATTCATATGTAGTAAATCATAAATCCGAGAGGTCTTGTTGATAAGGTTGAGCAATCATTTCCCCAGATCCAGAAATACGGAGGCAAAGGGCATTGTTTTAGGATTCCTATTGGGATAATATTTGAGTCAATAAATGGCCACATTAATGGAGGAGCGGTCACATGGAACTGGGGGAAACATTACATTTATGTTAAAACCGTCGTAGTATCGAAATAAAAAAAAAGCGCTATTTAAGAATAAGAGAAGTTATTCGATCCCAATCCATAGAATAGAAATCACAGAACGATCTGAGCAGCGCAAAGATGATTCTAGCCCAATTCAGCCACCTTGAGGTAGCTATATTGAAATTGATTTAATAATAAATAAAGATCATTCAGCACCGCGGCTCCGGTAGGTTGACTGCCCGCTCCTTTACCTATAAAGGTTTGTTTACCAGATAAGTTACCAAAAATCTCTAGGGCATTGTATTCCTCATCAACAGCAAATAATGAATCATGGCTGGAGATAATGGTGGGTTTGATATTGATGTAGACGATACCTTCATGGATAGAAAGGTCTGAGATCAATTTTAATTTTTTATCTGTGCGGCGACTTTGAAGTAGGTGATTGAGAGAAAGATTATCAATACCAGATATTTTGATATTTTCTGGAAGCGCACATTGACCGAAGACGTGGTAGGCAAGAATCGTAGATTTGTAACCCGCATCGGTACCTGTGAGGTCCAAAGACGGGTCTGTTTCAGCAAATCCCAATTCTTGAGCTTCACGAAGCGCCTGAGCAAAGGACAAACTTTCGTTTTTCATTTTTGTGAGGATATAGTTGGTGGAGCCATTTAGGATGCCTCTCACCGAACTTATTTTTTGATGACTAAAAAATTGAGCGAGATTCTGAAGAATTGGAATAGATCCGGCTACTGCCCCTTCATAGAGCATGGGGGTAGTATATTTTTTTTGTAAGGCGACCAGTTCAATTAAGTGATCAGCGATCATTTTTTTGTTTGCTGAAATTAGGGGGATGCCCCGTTGCAAAGCATTTCTGGCGATGAGCAGTGCGATATCGGGATCATCAATGAGTTCGATGAAGATATCAATTTCCTCATCTTTAAGGAGATCATCTAAGGCCGAGGTAAAAAGTGCTTGGGGAGCGGTTCTTATTTTTTTGGCATCTTTGACAACGATTGTTTTTATTTCAACACCCAGCTTTGGGTTTTGCATCAAGCCCTCATAAAAACCTTGCGCAACACAGCCAAATCCAATTAATCCTATTTTTTTAGTCATAAAAATAGGTATTGAAAAAATGATTTAATTGGTTAGTTTCTACTAAAAACCCATCATGACCATAATTGCTTTTAATAATGGCCAATTGGGCATTGGGGATATGTTCAGATAAAATTTTTTGTTCTTCAACTGGGAAAAGTACATCCGTATCAATACCGACCACCATCGTCTTGGACTGGATCCGTTTGAGGGCATCTTTGACCGAGACGTCATGCCGACCTATATTGTGGCTGTCCATGGCTTTGGAAAGGCAGTAATAGGATTCACTAGTAAATCTTTTTTGAAGTTTTGATCCCTGGTATCTTTGGTAGGATGAAGCACTGAAATCATCCCAACGGCCATCTTCATCTTTTTGTGTGGATTCAAAAGTATTGTAATGGCGGTAGGAAAGTAAGGCAATGGCCCTAGCTGCAGCGAGTCCTTTCGCTGAATCTGTATTATCCAATGCCATACGCTGGGCTTCATTGAAAGCAATGCCCCAAGGAGAGTGTACCGCATTGGTAGCAATCAGGTTGATGTTCTCAAAAAGTGTAGGTTCTTGTACCGCCCATTCTAGGAGTTGCTGACCCCCTAAGGATCCACCGATTCCCAACTTAATTCGCTCAATTCCTAGTTTTTTTCGGAGTAATTGGTGTCCACTTACGATGTCTCGAATCGTTATGAGAGGAAAGGTGAAGTCTTTTGGACCCGTCGTTCCATAACAAGAGCCCAAGACATTGGCACAAATGACAAAATCTCTTTCAAGATCAATAACCGCATGGGTTCCAAATAACCCTGGCCACCATTCGGTAGGATCTGCGTTACCCGTTAGGGCATGAAAAACCCAGACCACATTAGACTGATCCGCATTGAGACTGCCCTGTGTGGTATATGAAATCGTAACTTGAGGAAGGACCGAGCCTTCCTCAAGTAGCAATGTATCATTGGAAACAAAAGTTTGTGCCTTAGGCAGTGGTAAGAGGGCTTGTTGCATGTACTTTGTCTAATGCTTGTTGAAAATCAGCTTTAATGTCTTCGATATGTTCTATACCCAAGGATACCCTTAACATATTAGGATGAACCCCCGCAGCCAATTGATCTTCTAC
>CAJJCN010000061.1 GCA_905182655.1 Flammeovirgaceae bacterium UBA4465 | reverse complement strand
TTACTTCCCGATACAGAATTTAGAAAAGATATTCTCTAGCAAATCGTCTGTAGTGATTTCGCCAGTGATTTCGCCTAAGGCATATAATGATTGTCGAATGTCCGCTGCCAGAAAATCATGGGTAATATCATCGGCGATACCTTTTAATACTTTTTGAAGGGCTATTTTGGTTTGCATCAACCCCTCATAATGACGCACATTGGTCACGATGGTATTGCTATTTTTAAATTGGGCGAGATCTAGGACATCAATCAGTTTGCTTTTCAATCCATCAAGATTAGTTTTTGAAGCCGCAGAGATCAAGACTGCGCGATCATCAGCTTGGACATGTGTTTTTAAATTTTGGTCTGCTTGATCCAGCTTGTTGCCTACAATGATAAAAGGGACTTCTTGCTGCTCCAAGGAGGACAATTGTTCCTGATAAGCAGATAAGTTATCATTTTGAAGGTCTACCATATAGAGCAGTATAGAAGCTTCACGCATTTTGGTATGTGTCCGAGCGACACCCATGGCCTCTACTTGATCTTCGGTAGCCCGGATACCTGCCGTATCTACAAATCGAAAGGGGATGCCTGCCAAAATAATTTCATCTTCAATAAAATCTCGGGTCGTACCTGGGATGTCAGATACGATGGCTTTTTCTTCATTGAGCAAGGCATTGAGTAGAGTAGATTTTCCCGAATTAGGTTTACCGGCGATGACGGTGGGTATGCCTTTTTTGATGACATTTCCCAAACTGAAGCTTTCGATCAATCCTTGGATCGCCCCTTGGATTTTCTCAACCAATGATTTGAGTTCTTCGCGATTGGCAAATTCTACATCTTCTTCACCAAAATCAAGTTCTAGCTCAATCATGGAGGCAAAATGGATCAATTCTTCTCTTAATTTTTTGATTTCAGCAGAAAATCCTCCCCGCATTTGATTGATCGCTGCTTGGTGTGCCGTTTCATTCTCTGAAGCGATGAGATCGGCAACTGCTTCTGCCTGAGCCAAATCAAATCGTCCATTGAGGAAGGCCCTTTGGGTAAATTCACCGGGTTTGGCCAACCGAGCACCCCCATCGATGAGGGCTTCAATGACTTTTTGGAGCAAGTAAGGAGATCCATGACACGAAACTTCAATGACATCTTCCTTGGTATAAGATTGGGGACCTTTAAACAAGGAGACCACAACCTCATCAAGGATTTGATCATTTCTCATTAAATGTCCGTAATGTATCGTGTGTGTTTTTTGAATATTTAGATCCTTGCTTGGGAATAATGTATTAACGATGAGAAAGGCATCTGTACCTGAAATCCTAATTATGCCGATGGCACCGATACCTGGGGCGGTTGCCAAGGCAACGATGGTGTCTTGATGTGTGTTCATGTTATGGGTGCAAGATAGATGATATGTAGTGTTTTGTGCTCAATACCAAGGCAAGTTAGCCGCTTTGGCTTATATTTTGAGCAGGGGGAAAAGGTCCTTTTTGATTTTCAAGATATCATTCAATGGAATACTTGCCAAATTTGTGTGACCAAAAAGGTGACCAAAAAGCCTAAAACTACGGGCATGATGCTGGCAAATACGGTCCATTTCCAGCTTTTAGTTTCCTGATAGATGGTATAAATAGTTGTACTACATGGATTATGGAGCAGACTAAAGAGCATTAAATTAATGCCTGTGAGCAGGGTCCAACCTCCCGCGCGCAGCAGGGCAGCCGTTTCTGTAGTGGATTCTAACTCAAACATGACGCCGTCGCCTGCGCCTATAAGATTTAGGTGGGCAACGGTAAGCATCAAAATGGTGGGAATGACAATTTCATTGGCAGGTATGGCCACAACATAGGCCAATAAGATGACTCCATTCAAACCAAAAAATAGCCCAAAACCATCCATCCAATCAATGGTAATGTTGGCCAAGCTTAAATCACCCACATAAATATTGGAAATCAACCAAATGACCGCACCTGCAGGGGCCGCAAAGACCATGGCCCGCCATAATACGATTAAAGTTCGATCAATCAAAGAAGTATAAAGGGTGGTCCAGAGGTTTGGAGGACGATAAGGAGGTAATTCTAAGGCAAAAGTAGATACTTCTCCTTTTAACAAGGTTTTTGACAACATCCAAGAGGATAAAAAGGTAAATCCGACACCTAAAAGAGCGACACCAATGACGGCAATGCTGGCCAAAAGGGATGACAAACCATCGGGTACCAAGGCGCCGATAAAAATAGTAGCGATCAATATTTGGGTGGGCCATCGGCCATTGCAGAGTGAAAAGTTATTGGTAATGATGGCAATGAGTCGTTCTCTTGGACTGTCAATGATGCGCGTGGCGACTACGCCTGCCGCATTACAACCCCATCCCATACTCATGGTTAGGGCTTGTTTGCCATGTGCGCCAGACTTTTTGAATAATGAATCGAGGTTGAAAGCCACTCTGGGTAAATAGCCAAAATCTTCGAGTAGGGTAAACATGGGAAAGAAGATGGCCATAGGAGGTAGCATCACGGAGATGACCCAGCCCAAGGCCAAGTATACCCCGTCGATGAGAAAACCATCTAACCACCAAGGAAGACCTATATGCGTGGCCCCTGTCTTTAGTATGGGGTGAAGAAATTCCAAAAAGAAATTAGCCAGTAGCCCAGATGGATAATTTGCTCCTTGAATCGTCAGCCATAAAATGATCGAAAGGATCAGAATCATGATGGGGAAGCCGTATTTTTTGCTGGTAAGTACTTGATCTAATTTTCTTTCAAAACTATAGGGATTGGGTTCTCCTTGCTTAATTTCTGTCTTTTGGGCAATCTGAGCAGCATCAGCATAAATGCCTTCGACCAAAGTATCGTGGAAGTTTTCCCCAACTTCCCACCTGAGCTCAGAGGCGAGATCCAAGAGGTCTTGTGTATCTTCTTCTTTCATGTTAATACTTGGTCAAAATCGCCATTTTTAAGTGCTTTAATAATATCGACATCGGCATCCATGAGTCGCATGGCAATCCATCTGCTGTTAGGTAGACCTGGATAGTTTTTTCTTATTTTTTGATCTAACTTTTCAACCATTTTTTGGGCAGGCTTTGAGAGTCCTTTGATGCGGTGAGGTTTACAGATGATTTGTCGTGTGGCTACTTGATGTACCGTACTGATTAATTCTGGGATGCCTTGCTTCTTAATGGCACTGCATTTAATGACGGGTATGCCCAGTTCTTTGCCCAAGGTTCGTTCGTCGATATCAATATGATGTCGGAGCGCCTCATCCATAAGATTGAGGCAAAGCACTGCGCGATCTGTGATTTCGAGTATTTGTAAGACTAAATTGAGATTTCTTTCTATTCTGGCAGCATCGACAACAATGATGGTCACATCGGGTTTTCCAAAGAGGATGAAATTCCTTGCGATTTCTTCATCTTGTGAAGTAGATAATAAGGAATAGGTTCCTGGCAGATCAATCAGCTTCATTTTATGATCCTGATAGCGATAGCCTCCTTCTGCGCGGGTAACGGTTTTCCCAGGCCAATTGCCGGTATGCTGCTTGAGGCCAGTAAGGGCATTGAAGACGGTGCTTTTACCTGTATTGGGGTTGCCAGCCAAGGCAATCACATAGTCAGCATTCTCTACATTAATGCCCAGTTTTAATAGTTGTGCTGAATTATTCAGCGCACATGAATCACAAGCTTCCAGTTCTGTCATATTGGGTTTTTTCAATCAGGATGAAATCAGCTTGATCATTTCTCAAGGCGATTAAAGTATTTCGGAGTCGATAAGCTCTTGGGTTTTGGTTAGGCCCCATGTACTCTAAGGTGAGCAAAGTGCCTTTGATGAAGCCTAGGTCTAGTAGCCTGCGCCGGTTGGCACCCCTACATTCGGTAGAAATACCTAAAATCGTTGCGTGTTCCCCTTCGATCAAACTAGAAAGACGCACTTTGCCTTCTTCGTATACTTCTTGTGAGCTTAAAGGCACTACTTGAATATTGCTAGCTACGACCGTAGACAATTGGATGGAGTGTCCTTCGGACTCAAAAATGACATGATGATTTTCAGAGGCGAGTATTTTCACATGTGCACCGATGTGTAATTTTTCTTTGATGATCTGCCGATATATCGATCTAGGCTCATCTTCAATGTGTATGATTTTCGCAACCGTATCTTTGGGAATTCCCGCAATCGAAGTACCCGTCTCTGAAATCATTTCACCTAAAGCAGTAGGAATAGGATCACCATGTGGATCAAATCGAGGCCTCCCTAGCTCTTCGTAAAGCTGCTCAGCTTCTTCATTTGATAATTGATGCTCTTTGGTCTCTGCTAGATCATGCCAGAGGGATTTGTCAAAACCGGTTTTTTCTGAAAGATACTTTTCCCATAATCTATGAATCCTTATAATGCTCAGAGCATAGTTTCTTCCTGTTTCTGTCAGGGTAATATGACTGCCAGATATTTTGATCAGCCCATTTTGAGTCATTGATTCAACGATTTTCAATATTTTGCGTTCCGGTATTTTTAAGGCTCCTGAAAGCATCTTGAAGTCCGTCGTCCTTCGACTTGAGGCGACGTGATAGAGCTGTTTGAGTAAATCTTCCGTGATAGATTTTTCTGTGTTTTTAAAAGGGAGCAACCATCGCAGTGAATATTGATATTTTTTGAGAATAAACACAACCAAAAGTATTGAAAAAACTAAGAGCACATAGCCTAGATTAAGTAGGGGGGGCATTGCAGCAAATAATTGTTTCATTTCTAAAAACAGGCTCATGAATTTTTGGCAATTAATATTTGAGAAGTAATTTTTTCGGAAAGAAAAATAATACCTAAATCGGGCAAATTCACTTGCATGGATTGATCAAAATCATTTACCTCTGTTACTTCAATTTGTAATCCCAATCGGATATTTATTTTATCTAAATGCTGTAAGAGAAGGGGGTCTTCATTCTTCACGCCAACGATAATCCCTTTTTCATGAGACGTCATTTCCGATAACAATTTCGAAGGGCCTAACTGGACTCGACCCTTGGCATCGGGTATCGGATCCCCGTGTGGGTCGATGGTTGGATTCCCAAGAAAATCATCCAATCGATTGACCAGTTCGGAAGACTTGATATGTTCCAGTTGTTCAGCAATTTCATGCACTTGATCCCATTTAAAATTTAAATGATTAACCAAAAAAACTTCCCATAATCTATGTTTCCTTATGATTTTTAAAGCCTCTTTTGAGCCTGATGCAGACAAGGCAACTCCTTTATATTTCTCATAAAAAATTAATTTTTTGTGAGAAAGCTTCTTGATCATGTCGCTGACCGTGGCAGGCTTCGTTTGTAAACTATCGGCCAAAGCATTGGTAGAGACATTGGACTCTGGTGTAGTTCCTATTTGAAAAATGGCCTTAATATAGTTTTCTTCAGTGAGACTGAGAGAATTTCCCATATGGCAAAGCTAATTAAATTTTTAGATTAATCTAAAAATTAATTTAGGTAGATGTTAAACTATAATCATAATTATTTAGTTATCAATGATTTATATATTGTATTCAATGTTATTGATTAGCTTTTATTGAAGTGTTTTAAGCATAGTAAAATGAATAGAACTCTGGCAATGAAAGTAAATATAGGCGTGAAAGAATGCCGTTCAATAGGTTAAAGGCGCTTCAAAAAAAGCATGGATTATTTAATATGGCTCCTATTTTGGTAGGGGTTTTGGATTAGTTTTGATTTGATTATTTTTTCAAAATATAGAATAAATGAACTTCATTAATCATTAATTTCATAGATTTAATCTATATTAATTGGTCAAATCATTGCTAAAATAAAAAGGGTGGTTAGATTCGCGACAGAATTATTTTGACTTTTTGTAGGTTAAGATGAAAGACTTTAATATTTAGAAGTTAAAATAATAATATTACCGTTTATGGATTTAGAGAAATTAATAGAGAATGCTTGGGTCGATAGGGCGTTACTAAACGAGAAAGAGGTTATTCTTGCTATCAAAACGGTGGTGGATGATCTTGATATCGGACGCCGAAGAATTGCGGAGCCCGTGAACGGTGGATGGCAAGTAAATGAATGGCTTAAGAAGGCCGTGATCTTATATTTCCCTTTAATGAAAATGCAACTCATCGAAGTGGGACCTTTTCAATTTCATGATAAAATAAAATTGAAATCGGGATATGATTTGCTGGGTGTTCGGGTCGTGCCGCATGCGGTGGCTAGATATGGATCATTCATCAGCAAGGGTTGTATTTTAATGCCTTCTTATGTGAATATTGGGGCTTATGTAGATGAAGGTACCATGGTAGATACCTGGGCGACAGTAGGAAGTTGTGCTCAAATAGGTAAAAATGTACACCTGAGCGGAGGGGTAGGTATTGGAGGGGTCTTAGAGCCTGTACAAGCTGCACCAGTCATTATAGAAGATGATGCCTTCATAGGTTCTAGATGTATTGTAGTAGAAGGGATTAGAGTAGGTAAAGAAGCGGTGCTTGGAGCCAATGTGGTGCTGACCGCCAGCTCCAAGATCATTGATGTGACGGGTAGTGAGCCTGTAGAGCACAAGGGTTATGTACCTGAGCGGTCTGTAGTGATACCTGGTTCTTATGTAAAAAAATTCCCTGCAGGCGAATTTAACGTACCCTGTGCGATGATCATTGGTAAAAGAAAAGCGAGTACTGACAAGAAAACATCACTAAACGCGGCATTGAGAGAAAATAACGTTGCTGTTTAACTTAGCTTTGAAGGAGACATAGGTTTTTGATTGGGATGTTAATATTTATTTAGGTTGATGAGAATTCATATTATTCTTTTTTTAGGACTCATGGGTACTTGTAGTATGGCCCAGACAGCAATTCAAGAATTGTCATCTGACCATAATTTTATCTCAGGAGAGCAATTAAAATTCAATTTGAATTATGGTTGGTTTACGGTTGGATCCGCCTCACTACAAGTATTAGATACGATGGTTTATGATGAGGACTGTTATCAGGTAGAGGTATCAGGCCAAACGGCGGGTTTTCTGAGTTTGTTTACCCGAGTGGATGATACTTGGGGGGCTTTCATAGAAAAGTCAGATTTACTGCCTTTAGCATCTTATTCGGACATAGAGGAGGGGAGATATACCCGTCGAGATGAAGTTTATTTTGATAAACAGGCACATCGGATTAAGGTAGATAAGGTCAGAAAAGAAAAGAAAAAACCAACCCAGTATTTTGATTATCAAGGTGAGATGAATGACTTAATGAGTGGATACCTTAAATTGAGAAATATAGATTTTAATGGATTAAACCCAAGCGATACCATCAGGTTTAAGGCCTTTTATGATGAGATTTTTTATGATTTTGGCCTGGTCTATAAAGGTAAGAAATTACTAAAATCTAAGGTTGGGAAGCGAATGGCACACAAGGTGCAACCCATTTTACCTGAGAATGATATTTTCAAGGGTGAAGCCCCCATTACCGCTTGGATTTCTGCAGACAAAGATCAACTGCCGTTGAAGCTCGAAGCGCAAATGTTTTTTGGACATGCCACTTGTGCCTTAGTAGATTATAGAAATATCAAATTTGGTAAAGATTATAAGTAAGTTCCAATATTTAATAAGTAGGATTTAAGACATGAAATATATTTATTTTTCTCTAGTGATTTTTGTTTGGAGTTGTCAGGGGATACCAAAGGAAGGGGATGATTTTTTTAAGCAAGGAGCTTATGAGGAGGCAATTGTTGCTTATTCTGATTATTTGTCTGGACATGGACCAACTATAGCTGTGCTTTACAATAGGGGTAGAAGCTTTGAAGAAATTGGACAATACAAAAATGCCTTGATGGATTTTCAAAAAATACTTGAGTTAGACAAGAAAAACATCAAAGCACAAACTAGTATAGCTAAGGTGAAATATGAATCAGGAGATTTTGAGCAATCTGTATTAGCCGCGCAAAAGGCCATAGCGTGGAGTCCTGATTTCGCACAATCTCATTTTTGGCTTGCCAAAGGAGCCCATCAAATGGGTTATTTCGAAGACGCACTCAAGTCTTATGGAAAGGCCATCAAGTTAAATCCTGATTATGGGGATGCCTTTTACTATCGTGGAGCTTTAAAAATCTCTATGGAGAAGGTTGATTCGGCCTGCGAAGACTTCAGTAATGCAAATCGCCTCAATGTCGAGGGTTCATCTAGTGCTAAGAAAAAATATTGTAGCTAATGTCAATTTATACTAATGTAGATCATTTTCGATCTATTGAAACGCCATTTTATTATTACGATATAGCACTTCTTCAAAAGACCATCAGAACGGCTCAGGAAGCTTTAGGTAAAGGCCCCTACCAGATTCACTATGCCTTCAAGGCCAATTCTAATCGACGTATTCTTAATGAAGTGCTGAATTTTGGATTGGGAGCAGATTGCGTCAGTGGAAATGAGGTAAATAGAGCGATTGAGACAGGTTTTGATCCCAATCATATCCTATTTGCTGGAGTGGGTAAGACGGACAAAGAAATTAATGTGGGATTAGAACACGAGATTTTTGCTTTTAATGTGGAATCACTACAAGAGTTGAAAGTATTGGAGCAGTTGTCTGGTGTTACAGGAAAAAAAACCCGTTTTGCCTTACGGATTAATCCAAATGTGGATGCAGGAACCCATGAGTATATTACGACAGGTAAGCGCGACAATAAATTTGGAATCACCTTAGAAGAACTCAACTTGGCCATTCCTTTGATAAAATCTTTGGAGCATGCTGAGTTTATAGGGATTCACTTTCATATAGGTTCTCAAATAATGGATCTTTCAAAATTCAAGGAACTTGTAGATCGGTGCAATGAAGTTCAACGGCTGTTGCTTGATCATTCATTTGAATTGCCTCACATCAATGTTGGAGGAGGTTTAGGTATCGATTATGATCAGCCTGAGACAAATTCCATTGCTGATTTTAAGGGGTACTTTGACTGTTTTAAAAAGAATTTAGTCCTCTTGCCAAATCAAACCTTACATTTTGAATTGGGTAGATCTTTGGTCGCTCAATGTGGTTCTTTGATTGCTCGTGTGCTGTATATTAAACCAGCTGAGCGGACCAGTTTTATGATTCTTGACGCAGGGATGACTGAATTGATCAGACCGGCCTTATATCGCTCATTTCATTTTATTGAAAATCTCTCTTCACAAGAGGGTTCAGATATTTACGATGTTGTGGGACCCATATGTGAAACATCAGACGCTTTTGCGAGGGGCCTATCATTACCCAAAACTAAAAGAGGTGATATGCTAGCCATTCGTTCGGCAGGTGCTTATGGAGAAGTAATGGCAAGTCAATATAATTTGCGTGAAGTAGCTCCAAGTATTTTCAGTGACGATTTTAAGTAAGTAAAAAGCCCGCAACAAGGTAAAGAAGGCCCGCTAAGCCCCCTGTGAAGAGTGCATAGGGCAACTGTGTTTTGATATGATCAATATGGTTGCTTTTCGTGGCTACCGAAGCGATGAGTGTCGTATCAGATATGGGAGAACAATGGTCTCCAAAAACACCTCCACCCAAAACAGCGGCTAAGCTTAAATAGGGATGTAATCCCATGGTTTCAATCAAAGGCACGACGATGCTGATCATGATGGCAAAAGTACCCCAAGAAGTACCTGTTGAAAAGGCAACAAAACAGCTTGTGATGAAAAGAACAAAGGGAGCCATACCTGGTGAAAGCCAGTTTGAGGTGACTTGAGCGACATATATTCCGGTTCCCAATTCTTTACATAAGGCCCCCAAAGCAAAGGCGAGCACCATTAAGATGGCCATAACTAGCATATCATTCATGCCTTTTATGGATTCACTAAAAAAGGATTCTAATGTGATTTTTTTTTGTATACCCATCATAAGTGCTGCTATAAATAAGGCAAATACAATAGCATAAGTAACTGCGCTGCTCCCTGATCCATTGCCAATACTGTTCCAAATAGCAGTACTCAAGTCGCCTGCAAAAGGGTCTTTCCAACCTGTGTAAACTAAAAAGAAGGGCATAGAAAGAACCATGGCAGCTAAGGGCCAAATCATTAAATGGGGATTGCCCGATGGAATAGTGGCTTTTTCATCTGCTATTTCTTTTTTGACGTCGATTTCAAATGCTCGCATGGGGCCATAGGATTTTCCCGTATATGCTAGATAAAATAAGAAGAATAAGGTAAGAATAGGATAAAAATTGAAAGGAATAGAATACATCAGCATTTTGAATGGATCCAAATGTTCATAAGCCATCAGTAAGCCCATGATATAGGCACCCCACGCATTGAGTGGAAATAAGATACATGCCGGCGCCGAACTGCTATCCGCTAGATAGGCCAATTTTTCTTTGGCCATATTGTATTTATCAAAAAGGGGTTTGAATGCGGTGCCCACAGCTAAAATTGAAATATTTGATTCAATAAATATGAGGAATCCAGTAAGGCCGGCAGCCAGTTGAATGTTTCTTTTGGGGTTTTTAGTTTGTGATAGCTTTTTTTGAATGAGTCCGATAAACCCATCGACACCTCCTGAGAATTTAATCAATTGAATCAAGGCCCCAATCAAAAGTGTAAATACGACGGTGCGCGTATTCCCTGCATTGCGAAAGACATCAATGATGGCTTCAACCGTTGCGATCAGTCCCAAAAAAAGGTTGCCCTCGCTGATGATGATCCAGCCAATAGTAATACCCAGTAGGAGCGAAAAAATCACTTGCTTGGTTCTGATGGCCAAAAAAATGGCTAAAATAGGTGGAATTAAAGATAAAAATCCGTAGTCTGTCATTTGATTTTCAAGTATTCGTCTGAGGTAGGATTACCTGCTCGGTACAAGTAGGTGTTGAAAAGATGGCTCACTAATTTTTTCAATGGATCTTTTTCTTTTCTTTTTTTCAGGGCATGATTCGCGTCAATACTTGATTGCCAGATCAACTTTTTTGTGCTATTATCTACTAATTCAATGAGTATGGCACCTGCAATATTGGTGTTGCTGGAGGGATAATAAATCATACCATAACCACTTTGATTGGAATTTCTAGAATTCTCAGTACCATAAATGATTTCAAATCTCAGGATTAAATCTGGATTTTCTGTGTTTATGACATAATCTCTTCGATTCATTTCATCAAGAATAAAAGGTTCAATTCGGTTATTTACCTCATCAGATTCAACGGCGCTGAGGTGATCAGATTTAGAATTTAAAATATAGAAACTACGGTAATTGGCAAAATCTGCTTTATCATTTCGATATTGTATAACTCTAGGGTTACAAGAAAACAAAAACAATCCAACAATTAGCAAGCGAAAATACATATTCACGAAGATAGAAAACATTATTTATTTGACGGTAATCTTAGACCTATAAGCGTTGTATAGATTAAATAGGAGAGGTATCATTCATTTAATATAACTCGTTAAGTCAATAGGTGTACAAAGCTAAAGGATATCAATTCTGTGGAATGTTTTATGAATTTAAAATAGCAGATTTCAATCAAAAAATAACTTTCTAATCGTCCCATCCAAAAAAGTATGATAATGCAATCGATTGCGATAATAAATGTGAATTAGCATGATTATCAATGTATGAATTTATTCTAAATTTAAATTATTAAGGATGAGATTCCTTAGCTTTTCTCTTACTTATCTAATTTATTTATATGATTTATTTACGAAGTATTATACTCCTTGCCATTTTTGCTTTATTATCCGTAAGGAGCAGTGCCCAAGATCTGAGTAGGGTTGAACCTCCTTTTTGGTGGGTCGGCATGGTAAATCAACATCTTCAGTTGATGATTTATGGAGCAGATATAGCGGAATTAAGTCCAAAAATTGATTACCCAGGCGTGTCTTTAACGAAGACCATCCAGATTAAGAATCCAAACTATTTATTCATAGACCTTCAATTGACTGAGGGTGTCGTACCGGGTGCTTTTGAAATTGAATTTAGCAGAGGTAAAAAGGTAGTTCAAACCTATACTTATGAGTTAAAGGAAAGAAGAGAACATTCAGCCCTTCGACAAGGATTTAATTCCAGTGACGTATTGTATCTTATTACCCCTGATCGTTATGCAAATGGCGATCCGTCCAATGATGAAATGCCTGGTTTAAAAGAAAAATCAAACCGCACATTTCCAGGAGGCAGACATGGTGGAGATATTCAAGGAATGGAGGAGCGTCTGGATTATGTCGCAGATATGGGATTTACTTGTATCTGGCTCAACCCGGTGTTAGAAAATGATATGGCTGAGTATTCTTATCATGGCTATTCGACCACAGATTTTTATAAAGTAGATGCGAGATTTGGCAGTAATGAAGCATTCAGAAATTTTTCTTTGCAGGCCAAAGAAAAGGGGATTGGACTGATTATGGATATGATAATTAACCATTCGGGCTCAGAACATTGGTGGATGAAGGATTTGCCGATGGACGATTGGGTCAATTATCAAGCCGAATTTTTGAAAGGAGAATACCATATCACCACGCATCGAAAGCCGGTCGTTCAAGATCCATATCGTTCGAAAATAGATGTAAAGGAATTTTCCGATGGTTGGTTTGTACCTACCATGCCAGATTTGAATCAAAGGAATGAGTTTATGGGTACTTATTTGCTTCAAAATTCAATTTGGTGGATTGAATATGCCGATCTAAAAGGAATCAGAATGGATACTTATCCCTATCCGGATATGGATTATCTCTCCAAATGGTCCTGTGATGTGATGAATGAATATCCCAATTTTAATATTGTAGGAGAAGAATGGTACGAACAGCCTGCTGTTGTCGCACATTGGCAAAAAGGCAAGGAAAGTGCTACGGGTCATGATTCATGTCTTCCTAGTTTGATGGATTTCCCTTTACAATCGGCGTTCATTAAATCTTTAAATGATGACAGAGGTTGGGATGTATGGGTAGATGCGTACGCCATGTTGGCTCTAGACTTTATTTATCCAAATCCCAAAAAATTAGTGGTGTTTCCTGATAATCATGACATGAGTAGATTATTTAGGCAGGTAAATGGGAATTTTGACCTTTTTAAATTGGCTGTTGCTTATTACGCAACCATCAGAGGCGTCCCTCAATTTTATTATGGAACTGAAATTTTAATGGCTGATACGGGCCCCAAAGATGACGGTGTAATACGGTCAGATTTCCCAGGTGGCTGGGAAGGAGATCAGGTCAATGGATTCACGGGTGATGGCTTGACGGCTCAGCAGTTGGAGGCCCAACAATATATGAAGAAAATATTGAATTGGAGAAAAGGAAGCGAGGCGATTCATAAAGGTGAATTGATGCATTACAATCCAAAAGAAGGAGTTTATGTATTTTTCAGATATACGGGAAAAGATAAAGTCATGATTATTTTGAACAAAAATAAAACAGACAAAGGTCTAGATTTTGCCAGGTTTGGAGAGATGATTCGAGCGGATAACCAAGGCATAGATATTATTTCAGATCGAACGGTAGATTTTTCAAGAGCGCTTCAATTAGCCCCCTTATCTGCTATGATTATTGAGTTAAATTGACCTATGATTTAAAGCAAAAGGGATCACACTTCGTCTGACGGCGGCTACTTACCTTTTCAAGAGGGCTTAATTATCAAGGGCTTTATATGTAGTATCGCTTATGGATGAAAAAGGTGATCATAGGTCAAAAATACTTCAGACTCATTGAAGTATTTTGGTCTTGATGAGGTAAGGATCAGGGAAATCAGGTACCCGAATTCAGGTAGTGGTTATTATATTTTAAAATACGTAGATAAAAGCTAATTAAATTAGTATTTACTATTTAAATTAGCATAATGAAAATTGAATCTGGTTATTATAAGATTAAGTTGCGTGGCAGAAGCCTAGATGATCAGTATCATTATTTACGCGTTTTTCATCAAAATAAGATAAAATATCTTCAATTAAGTAACGGAATTCCACAGGAAGCGAGTAGTTATGAGGAGGCCTTGTTAAGTTCATATGAGTTGGTGAAGCAGATCACTCATCACCATCCCATAGAAGTACGCAATGCCATCATTACGATTTCTTGGCAAGATGAAGACGGCGATCCCTTTCAATTAAAAACAAGAAACATACACGCCTTGAGGCGGGTGTTTGAGTTGTTTCCCAGGCTGGCCAAGGCCCTCCATGTAGAGATAAAGAAGTCCAATGATAATAAGAAATAATTATTTTTTTCTTGGTAAGGCACCTCTTATCGCTGTTTCTGACATAGGGTCATCGGGCCAACTGTGTTTCGGGTAGCGCCTTTTGAGCTCTTTACGAACTTCAAAATAAGTATGTTGCCAAAAACTCATGAGATCAGTAGTGACTTGGACGGGTTTGAAACCAGGAGATAATAAATGCAATACTACTTTTACCAATCCTTCATTGATGGTTGGACTTTTCTTCCATCCAAAAAGTTCTTGCAATCTTACCGCTAGAATGGGAGGTGCTCCCGAGGGAAGATAGGCCAACTTGACCGTAGCACCACTCGGTACAAGGATGCTGGGAGGTGCGAGTTTCTGAAGAAGGTCTTGTTGTGTTTTGGTTAGGGTATAGGATAGGATGTCACGCAATTTTAATTTTTTGAGTTCTGCTGGTTTTTTGATACCGATTAGAAACGGAGCGAGCCATTCATTATTAGTTAATAAAAGGGTATTTGTCGAGGTATCAGGCCAATGTAGTTCGGGTCTCCATTTCTGAATACTTAGTATGCGATTTTGCCATTGTATAAAGTTGTCATCAAAGTTGAGCAGTTGTTTACCTTCTTTTTTGATGGCATTACTAATGGCAGCCACGAGATCAGTTTCCGCTGGCTCGGGCAAGGGGGTAGACTTCAATATGATGTTTCCAATACGAAGTTCCTGAGTGGCAATTAATCCCCCGTGTTCAGTATCCCAAGTGATGACTTCTTTTTCTTTGACTAGGGGGGCCAAATCTTTGGGGTTGAGAGGTGCGGCGAGAAATATTTTACCTAACCCCTCTCGAGCGTCCATATGAGCTACGGCCAGCCAAGGCTCATGGGCCAAATCATCTTTATGTCCTGCCATAGCATATCTGCCATTACTGAGCTGAAATTGGGCGTTATTGCCGGGTCGCGCACAGGCAATACGCTCAGGGTAGGCCTGGGCAATAAGGATACCGGTATCATAAGGATCTATGGGCTCAGCACTTTGATCCTTATCAAAAAGCCGTAAGTAGGACTTAGATATTTGGTCAATGCGTCCAAATCGATGACCATTATTATTAAGAGATCTAAACCTCCTAAGTCCCTCAATCCGGAGATTGAGATCTATGCCAACTTCTCGGGTCAAGGGATCTCGTTCTTCTAAAAGTGCTGCAATATCTGCCGCCAAGGCTAAGGTATTGTTGGCTTCGGCAAATAACAGCATATGGGCAATACGAGGATGACAGGGCAGTTGATGAATGCGCTTTCCCAGTGAGGTAATGCGACCTTTCTCAAGCGCCTCTAACTGATGTAAGAGTTCAATGGCTTGGGCAAGGCTTCCTTTAGGCGGTGGCGTCAGCCAGGTGAGTTGATGCGCATTGGTGATGCCCCATGCGGCTAAATCCAAAACTAATGGAGCTAAATCTGAGGCTTCTATTTCTGGGATTCGATGAGCTTGCATTCGATTCTGTGTAGCAAGACTCCACATCCTATAGCAAACACCCGGAGTCAATCTTCCGGCTCGACCGGCGCGTTGGTCAGCCGCATCTTTAGAGATAACGATGGTTTCCAAACGAGAAAGACCAGATTTTGTATCGAATCGTGAAGTTCTGCCAAACCCGGTATCAACGACAATTTTGATGCCTTCTATAGTGAGACTAGTTTCAGCAATAGAGGTAGCCAGTACTATTTTTCGGCGTCCATTTTTATCAGGAAATAAGGCGACTCGTTGTGCGTTAATGGGAAGCTGACCATAAAGAGGATAAATTTCAAAACCGTTAAGTTTTGATTTTAATATTTCTTCACATTTCCTAATTTCTCTTTGGCCAGGAAAAAAAGCCAAGACATCACCTGGATGTACTTTTACGGCTTTGGATATGGTATGGGCAGCCATTTCTGGCATCATGCGCTCATCTATATCTCCTGTATAAAAGCGCTCCACCTCAAAGGGTCTACCCTTACTGATCACCACAGGAGCTTTCAATAAGTCCGCCAATAAGGGCATATCTAAGGTAGCCGACATGATCATGATTCGTAAGTCTGGTCGTAGTATGTGCTGCGCCTCTCGACAAAGTGCCAAGGCGACGTCTGCATGGATGCTTCGCTCATGAAATTCATCAAAAATAATCAACCCCACATCGCGCAGTTCGTTATCTGAGTGGAGCATTCTTGTTAAAATACCTTCTGTAAGTACTTCTATTTTAGTTTGTTGACCGACCTTGGTGTCAAAACGAATTCTATAGCCAATCGTACGGCCAATGGGTTCGTCCAGTAGGCCAGACATTCTCTCGGCAATGGATCGCGCAGCCAATCTTCTGGGCTCCAGCATAAGAATTTTTTTTCCAGCTAACCATGGTTCATTCATTAGGGCCAAGGGGAGTAAGGTGCTTTTTCCTGCTCCTGCTGGTGCATTTACGATCAAGGTTGTATGGGCATTAAGTTGTTGCTTTACTTCATTAAAAATGTCAGCAACAGGAAGGTCGGTGGAGTAAGGATTGAATTTCAAGGAAATGAAGTGGTCTGAATGGGTTTTTTTGGTAAATTTAACCAATAGACATCCTAGACTTTTGACCCAATGCCGATAATTTTATTTTTTCTGCTGATGCAATCCTTTTTTTACCAGGATCTACCCCTACCTAAAATTATAGATCGGCCGATATCTTTTGATGAGCAACGCATTGAATTGACCCTTGAATACTTGGTATCACATTATGGATTAATACAAATAAAACCCACCATTTTACCGCGTATGGTAGTGGTCCATTGGACCGTAATCCCTACTATGGAAGCTACCTTCAATACCTTTAATCCAAGTACTTTACCCAATGCTCGAGCGGATATTCAATCTGCGGGGTCATTGAATGTATCTTCCCAATTCATGGTAGATACTGATGGGACTATTTATAGATTGATGCCTGAAACCACTATGGCACGTCATGTGATTGGATTGAATCATTGTGCGATAGGTATTGAAAATGTAGGTCCTGGACAGGATGGAAAGCTCACTCAGGCCCAACTTGAAGCCAATGTGGTATTGATTACGTATCTTCAGAAAAAGTATCCTATCGAATTCGTTATTGGTCATTATGAGTATCAAGATTTTGTAGACCATCCTTTATGGCTTGAAAAAGATGCGGGCTACCGTACTGAAAAAGTCGACCCCGGTGTTGAATTTATGGAAGACTTGAGGAATCGAATAGATTGATTTAAAAGAACTTAAGTTTATGATTTTTTTGTAAACATCCTGGGTAAATGCTTTTTATATCAATGCGATTCAGTTTAATCATAAAGCAAATATTTTTTTCTTAAACTTCTGTAATCAGCCAAATCCTCTGCCCAGCTCATTTGGATTGCTTCTTCGCTCATGCCTGAAATGATTTGCTGCATCAATTGATCGTTACCTGCGAGCTGATTAAATGTTTTTTTTCTATTAAAAAAATCAGGACCCATATCGATTAGATGATAGTACTTAATTAAAAGTGAAAGGTTGAACTTGGGTATGGATTCAGTAGCGGTGAGGTCTTCTCCATAGCAAACGGTGTCGAGATGTTTGGGATATACCGACATTCCTTTGATAGACTTGGGAGTGAAACTAAAATCACTATTTATTTGTGGAGCCCCTAATTGCTGAAAAGGAGCATAAGTACCTCTTCCTATACTCACAACCGTAGCTTCAAAAAGGCAAAGGGATGGATACCACCTCACCGCCCGATCATTGGGGAGGTTAGGAGAAGGAGGGATTTTCAAAGCCCAAGGGATTGCATGTGAATAATTTTTTATTTTGATGATTTCAAGATCACATCTTTGGCCGCCTGCCAACCACCCTTCACCATTGATCATTTTGGCCAGCTCACCGATCGTGAGGCCATGCACAATCGGTAGGGGATGCATGCCTACGAAGGATTTAAACGCAGGCTTTAATACAGGACCATCTACATAGTCTCCATTGGGATTAGGTCGGTCGAGAACGATCACTTTTTTGTTGTTTTCTGCTGCTGCCTCCATGACATAATGCAAGGTGCTTATAAACGTGTAGAAGCGGGCGCCGACGTCTTGAATATCAAAAATAAGGATATCAAGATCTTTCAATTGCTCAGGACTTGGTTTTTTTTGTTTACCATAGATTGAAATGATAGGCAATCCTGTTGACTGATCTATGTTGTCATAGATGGTGGCACCATCGTGCGCATCACCTCTAAAGCCATGCTCAGGAGCAAAAATTTTCGTTATTTGAATACCTAAACTCAATAAAGTATCAACCAAATGTTGGGATCTAACGGTAGAGGTCTGATTGACTACGAGACCCACTTTCTTGTTTTTTAAAATCGGGAGATAGGCACCGAACTGCGCAGCACCTACCTCCGGCTTTTTATTAATGACTATGCCGTCACCCAATTTAAAATATGAGTTTACGGTTACGGGCAAGGTGCCTGAGGCCATACCATCTCCTAAAAAAAGCTGGGTCATGGCAGATTGAGTAGATGGGTTGTTTTGGTATCCTATGACTAAGTCTGATGATTGGTGAAGGGTATTGAATTGATTCAAGGTATACGGATTCCCAAACCAGCCGATCATCACACGGGGGTCTTGTGCCAGTTCGTTGACAAAGGCCAAATTTTGATTTGATATTTTCATTTGACCATAGGGGCGAGGACTTGATTGGATGACACCGAGGTATATGCGTTCGAAATCTTCGAGTTTTTTTTCTATTTCATTGATTTGCTCTTGGGTTGCTTTCTTGGGGAGGTAAAAGTGGTCTTTGAAACCCAACCGGATCGCCTCTTTTTGGAACGGAGCGATCGTATCGGTATTGATGGACAAAGTGGCTATTTCCCCACCCTTCAAATGGGATCCCAAATAATGCTTTTTTAATACCGTCAAAGAAGCCTTGGTCAAAGTATTATTTAAATCTCTTGCTGTTTGGTTGTTGATGTCTTGAAGGGTGTTTTCTGTATTTTGAAATTGCTTTTCATGAAGGCCAAGCTTGTACTTTTGATGTAAAATACGTCGACATTTTGTATCGATTTGTTCGGAGGTAAGCCTTCCTTTTTTAAATGCTTGTTCAATTTGCGCTATAGATGCGCTGATGTCTAAAGAAAATTCAATGATGTCATTTCCGGCCAGGTAAGCCATTAATTCAGGTTCACCCAAATCATATCCAGAGGTGACCCCTTTCATATTCATGGCATCGGTAAAGATCAATCCTTTAAACCCCATTTCTGTTTTCAATAGGTCAGTGACTATTTTTTTGGATAAGGTGGCCGCTAGTTTAGGTGTTGAATCTAAAGCGGGGACATTTATGTGTGCCATCATGATGCCGTCTACACCTTCTTGGATAAGTCGTTGAAAAGGATAGAGTTCGATACTGTCCAATCGGGCTCTGTTGTGCTCAATGATCGGTAAACCATAATGTGAATCTGTTTGTGTATCACCATGACCCGGAAAATGTTTGGCCACAGCCATGATGCCTGCCGCTTGTAGACCTTTCATATAAGCGATTGATTTTTGGGTTACACGTATACGGTTTTCTCCAAAAGACCGATAATTAATGACAGGGTTCAGAGGATTGTTATTGATGTCAATAACTGGAGCAAAATTAACATGCAGACCTAATCGGCGCATTTGAAGTCCGATTTCAAACCCCATTTGATAAATAAGTCCATCATCCCTGAGGGCTCCAAGTGCCATTTGAAAAGGGAAACGGGTCGTCTGAGACAATCTCATACTCAGCCCCCATTCTGCATCGGTTGCCATGAGAAGGGGTATTTTAGATTTTTCTTGGTAGGCAGCGTTGACCGTGACTTGATGGGTGGGATTTCCTTGCATAAAAATAATACCACCGATCCCCATATCTTGGATTAAATCTATAAGGGCTGCATTCGGTTCGTCACTGTGCGTGTACGCAGCAGCCATAAAAGATTGAGCAATTTGTTCACGGACGCTCAGGGTGGTCATGAGGCTATCAACCCATGCTTGTTTGCGTGACGACGTTGGTATTGTTTGCGCTTGTATTGTGCCCAGCCCTACAAGTATGAATGGGATTAATAGAAGCATCTTTTGCAATACCTTTCTTACAGATAGATGGAATTCGAATTTGGTCAAGGGATCATTTATTTTGTTAAAATTTTATAGGCTTTTAAATTATCTATGCCCCATTGGTTTTGTTCTTCAAGGGACCATAAATCAGGAAAGAAGATACGCTTTTGATATTTTGGATGCATATATTTTTGCCAATTACTCCCACCTGTGGCCTTTACGTTTGTCGTACTTTTTAAGTATTTGGCAGCTGTTTTATAGTGAAACATGACCCATTTCACATTGACCGTATGGTCATAATGACGCATGGCATTGCGCAATTTTACCTCATTTTGGATTTCTTTGGGAAGTCCTTTAAATCGAGTCCAGAGATTGGTTTGATGGTAATATTTCATGAAGGTGATGAAATCATCCATATACTTTTCTTGAAATTCAATGAGCATCGTGGACTTGACACCGGTTTCATGATTTTTTCCTGCAGCTTGCCAATAAAGATGATCATAGGCATGTTCAAAAGGGGTATTTCGGTCAATGGTCTCTCTAAAACGGATATCAATTAAATTGATTAGCTCGGTTGAGGCAAATTCAATCAATCTATATTGGGCACTTTGAAAGCCAGAAGAGGGCGTCAATGTTGTTCTAAATTTCATGAATTGGTCTACGTGCATACCTTCATTCATGATTTCAAATGAATTTGAAAGTAAATCGAAGTATCTACTGATCCGAGTCAGCTTTTCAGCAAAAAAGGCTGCTTTTAAATCCTTTTCTACTGCTATTTGATCGATCTCCCATAGGATCATTTTAAAAATCAACTCAGTAGTTTGGTGGTAAATAATGAAGACCATTTCATCGGGATGCTTGGTTCTTGGGTTTTGTGCACCTAGAAGTGACTCAAGTTGTATGTAATCCCAATAAGTGATGGGTTTTGCATGCAATAATCCTTCTAAATGGACATTGAGATCCTCTCCTGTATCGCCGTATTTCTTTTGGAGTGACTCAATTAAACTTTCTGTTTTGGGATTCATATTTTTCTATTTTAGGCCTAATTCTATGAGACGCTCATCTAAGTAGGCACCTGCGGTCATGTCTTGAAACTTTTTAGGATGGTTTTGGTTTACGGTACTGGGTAGAGCGCTCAAATCCATGCTGGGAACGGGGTGTAGGAAAAAGGGTGTTGAGTATCTTGATTTTTTCATTAATAGCAGATTTTTATTGATCACGCGGTGACTGGTCGAGACCAGTTGGCCGTTGGTCAGTCGTTGAAGCATATCACCAATATTTACAACGATTTGATCAGAAAGAGGATTTACATCAATCCATTGGCCAGCTTTGGTCTTGGCCTGCAATCCTTCGGCACTACCTCCCATGAGTAAGGTAATCAAATTGATATCCTCATGTGCGGCCGCTCGAACCGATCCTGGGGGCACTTTGGAAATGTCTTTTACTGGAAAGTAATGAAGCAATCTCAAGATAGAGTTGCCTGAATGGATTTTTTCATTAAAAAAATCTTCCGAAAGGTCTAAATATAAAGCAATAGCTTGAAGTAATTTTCGGCCAGTTTCTTCAAATGTTTGATAAACGCGGAGGCTAATTTCTTTGAGTTCGGGAACTTCTGTAGGCCAAATGTTAGGAGAATATTCAGAATCAATAGATTTGTGGACAGGCTGACCAATATGATAAAATTCTTTCATGTCTGGATTTTTAAATCCTTTAGCCGTTTCTTTAAATTTACCGATGTAACCTCTTTGGCCTGCCAATTCTGGAAACTCATACTGAGCTTTGACCACGTCGGGGAGTTCAAAGAATTTTTGAGAAGCACTGAAAAGTTCATTACGCAAAGCTTCTGTAACTCCATGATTGCTTACTAAAACAAATCCAATTTCAGCCAATGAGTTTCCTAAATGCGTGATGAAGTCTAATTTCCGATCTGGATCATGAGAGACAAAGTCTTCGTAATTTACAGTAGCAATGTGTGCTTTTGATGTCATGAAAGTAAAGCTAATGATAATGTAGGTTTTTAGTAGATTTTCAAAGATTGTGTAGATAAAAAAATCAGAGTAATTTAATCTGGTCAGATATTCAGGTATATTCTTTTGTGTTACCAGTATTAGGTTTTTTTTTGTAAAAAAAAAGATATGCTTTTCAATCTTTCAAATCCAGACATGGCAATGCTTTCACAAATAAGAGACTTGGTGGGAAGCACCTTTGTGGAGCCCGATAGAATCAGTCCAGCGAACCCTGGTATACAGGTATTTACCTTGATAGATGTTGATGACGAAATCATAGCCATAGTAAACAAACAATCTGATGTATGTAGTTGTAAAATTGAGATTCGAAAACAAGGTCTTCTGATCTGGTTGGGCGTCAGTCAGGAACCTATGGTTTTGGCATTTCCTTACCGGCTCATATCCATTTTTAAAGGGACGGACTATTTGCAACTTTATTGTCAGTCTTGGCGGTTGAAATTATTGATAGAAGACAAAGGTGAAAGTCAAAAATTTCAGCAAAACTTATTGCGTCAACGAGCGATTATTCAAAGTCAATATGATATGTATTAAATAAATAAGGGAACTGAAAGCAGTCATTATGAGTCTTGTGAAGTCGAAAAGTATAAATATGGAAAATTCACGTAATCTTGATTATGTAGTATGAATTTGGAGGGAATAGCAGGTTAAATATTTGGAATGTACCCCATTAAATGGGATCCATTATTTTCATAAAAATTAAAGCCTATTCATGGTAGAATGAATAATCCTTTTTCTTTAGTCCAATAAGCCAAATAAACCAGTCTACAATCTTTTTGATGAATTTATATCCTGTCATTTGATAACAGAATTCAGATTTAAGTACTTATCTTTATTTGTGTATAAAAAACACAATGATAGGATCTGATATTATTTACGAATGCCTTGAAGGGATGTTTACAGAGAAACCTCATGTATCAATGAATTTTTTTCTATCATTCACTACACTCATGATATGAAAAAAATATTAAAATATTTTTTTTATGGTCTATTTGGAGCTTTTTTAAGCGTCACTTTGTTCATAGGTATCTTTATTTATAAGGCTAAAAAAGGGATTAACTTTTACGATACTGATCCCATCGAATTACCAGGCGATTTAGGTAAAAAATCTATATTAGTCTTCTCAAGAGCCAATGGATTTAGGCATTCTGCAGCGATTGAAGCGTCCCTATCTGTCTATGAGCAAATGGGTCATGAAAATGGCTGGAAGGTTTTTGTGACAGAAGATGCGGGTGTATTTAATGAAGATCAATTGGCCCTTTTTCAAGTCGTGATCTGGAACAACACGAGTGGCAAAGTGTTAACAGATGACCAACGGATTATTTTTAAAAACTGGATCGAGCAGGGTGGAGGGTTTATCGGGATTCATGCTGCGGGAGATGATTCTCATCAATGGGGATGGTACGAAGATGAAGTGCTTCAGGCTCATTTTTCCCATCATAATATAGGCCGAGATTTAGATAGCGCGACATTGTATTTAGATACGGAGGCTGCGAATCATAGGTTATCTGAAGGTTTGATGGATACTTTTGATTTGGCTGACGAATGGTATTGTTTTTATGATAATCCAAGAGCTCAAACGAGTTCAGTACTGTATACTGTAGATGAGGCTACTTATGATCTAAGTGGGAACATTGGTTTTTTAGTAAAGGATAAAAACTGGGGTATGGGGCATGACCATCCAATAGTTTGGTATCATGAGCAAAAAGAGGGCAAAGTTTTTTATACTGCATTGGGGCATTCACCGATTACATTCAGGCATAAGAATTTTCAGCAGTTACTCACCAATGCCATCCGATGGACCGGTAATTTTTAAGGGTTAATAGTTGAATTTCATAAAAAAGCAATTCCCCCCAATGGATTCAATAAGTGTGTAATTACGCAGCGTTCATAAATTTTATTCTTTATTTTATAATCCCCAATTTTTGAGGTGATGTGCTTTGGGTGCAGAAGCGCTTAATCTACCTTTTATTTTATCTAAATACAGGGTATTGTACCGAAGTCGAGAGAGGTAATTTGGGTTTTCTTGATCTCCATTCCAGCAGTGTTCTTGGTTGTTCCCATAGGCCACTTCACCACCGTAGTAAGGGTTGGTGGTGCTTTCTAAGAATTCTTCGGTCAGAACCACGGCATTATTGAGATAGTAGTTATCCATATCCCCACAATAGATATGGACTTTTCCTTTCAGGTCTTCACCCATTTGATCCCAATCTCTTTCCATGATGTACCTCAAATCATAATTTTCTTTCCAATAATGGGCCACTTCTCGATCAATTTCACCCGTGAGTTTGTCCCAAATAGGCTTTGGATAGCCATCGGCGCCAACCGGTGAATAGACGGCCTGCCAGATATCCCATTGGTTACCTGACCGACTCTTGTTACCGAGAATATACTCACGGCGGTTCATATCTTTCAAATAGGCTTTTAGATGGCCTTTGCCATCACGCATGCCAGCTCTTAAGGTTTGTTTGAAAGGTCCCTCGGTATAATAGGCGTTGTCATCGTTATAGATATCTACTACGGTATAAGCCCTAAAGTCAATGGGATCTGGGCAGGCTGCAAAACAGCCGTTGTATTCTTTTGGATAAAATACTTGGGCCGCTAAGGCTTCCCAACCTCCAGTAGAACCACCGTAAAGGAAACGTCCCCAACCTTCTCCTACGCCGTTGAATAGTTCTTCAATATGAGGAATCAGTTCATAAGTTATGGCATCACCGTAAGGTCCTAAGTTGGCCGAGTTTACCGCGTATGAATCATCATAGTAGGGGTTTTGGTGTTGTACTTCAAGGACCAAAAAACGAGGAAAATCGTCTGATATCCATTGCTGATAAAAGTCGTAAGCCTCTTTTTCTTGAATGTATTGATAACCTGTAATGCCAAAGCGACGGCTATAGACGGTGTCTTGTTTTGGGGAGGTGGGTGGTTCACTTCTAAATCCACCTATGGTTTTTGGAAAGTGCCCATGAAAAACCATCAACGGATAGCGGTCCGTGCTATTTTTTGAAAAGCCTTTGGGTACCAATACATTGGCTTGTAGGTACATGGGTCTACCCCAAAATTTGGTGAGTAGCTCACTCTTGATTTTAATGTGTTTGATATGTTCAGAATCTTTCACTGCTTCGATTGAAGGAATTTCTTCGGTTAGGGCTATTTGAATGGGGCCACCTCTTTTATCGATAGTGACTTTAATGGGTTTACTATAAATATTTTTTGGACTGATATTCCAATGTTGTCCTTCTCCTTGATCCACGGGTAGTTGTACCTTATGGCCATTTGCCAATTGAAAGGTTTCATATTTATGTAGAAGCGCCTGAACAAAGTAGTCACCTGCTTCCAGATCAGCTAGGGTTTCTATAGGATAGGCGAGGGTCTGCTTGCTGAAAGACTCCGATGTGTTGGGTGACCATTGTTGAACGTCTTTACCTACAATTATTCCAGTTTGGTTTGTATCATTGATTTGAAACCGAGGTTCAGAAAGGGTGTCCTTTGTAATCATGACCAAGAGTCTTCCATCAAAACCTTCCGTACCTAAAGTGGCATCATAGGAAACTTCGATCATGACCTCATCGTTTGATGTACAGGATAAAATAGCTATTGAAAGTAATGAGGCGATCATTAATTTTAAAACAGGGTTATGATTTTCCATAATTCAAAAACTTAGTATTTAATGTACCATTAGGTTGATTAAAGATAAGGAATTTAATTTTCGTAACGCTGCAAGGCAAAAAATGTAAGCGAATGGGTAATCCATGATGAGTATTATATCAGGAATTCGAGAAAGGGTTCCCTTTTGAAGTCATTAGTATATAGAAGAACTATAAAAGCACCATAAAATATGACCATGTATACCATGTATTTTGCTGACGTAATTATTATTGTAATTAATAGATCTTAGGCTTATATCTGATTAGATGAAGTTGGATGGATGAGATTAAACGCTAAAAATGTATTTTCAAGATGATTAAATTTTAATTTCTGTTCTTCATTTATTGAATTTGAATTTGTTAATTTTGTTATCTAATATAAAAAGTTATGATCAAAAAAGCGAATGCCATTTGGCATGGAAATGGACTAGAGGGGCATGGTATGATGTCCACAGAGAGTGATTTGTTAAACGATGTGAAATATACGTCGAAGTCAAGATTTGAGGGGGCTCCAGGCGGAAGTCCTGAAGAATTGATTGCGGCGGCTCATTCGGCATGCTTTTCTATGCAATTGAGTTTTAACTTATCAGAGCATGCTTTTCCTCCAGTAAAGCTAGAGGTACAATGTGCCATAAAAATGGAAAATTTTGTAATCAACGAGTCTCGATTAGTAGTCAAAGCAGAAGTCCCTGGGATTGATCAAGACACCTTCAATGATTTGGTAGAAGATGCGCGTTTAAATTGTCCAATTTCAAAGTTACTCGACGTTTCAATTGTAGTAGAGGCTTCTTTGTCCTAATCTATTCTAATCTTTATTTGCCCTAAGTCTTCACAAGGACGTCTGCATCAGCTGAACTGAGAAGAACAAAGCGGTGCTGGAAATGAAGTGAATGACCTTCTGATAGACTCACTTATATGATTTTTTTTTTGAGTGCTTTTAGTAAGTCTTATGAGCTACTATGCCTGGTTAGGATCTATGGGTAGTAGGGCATCCAGGTACGTAACCTTACCCAAAGTTAAAGACTTTATTGAGGCCAAAGATGTGAGGGCTTTGGCCTATACTTTCAAGAAGATTTTCATTTTGTAAAGGGCATAAAGGAAACCCCATTTTACTCCCAAGTACAACAGAGACATGGCGACAATACTGAATGGGTTGCCTATCCATTCGCCTACCCATCCAAATAAACCATTGGTGGTGTATTGCCAGTCAATAAAAGTGCCGGATATATAGATGAGGATAGAATTTACACCTATTACCTTGAAGAAGAATGCCCAGTTTCGATAGCCTTTCACATCAATAATGTAATAGAATAATGTGAAGAGTAAGATACTGATGCCACCTGTGAGCATCACAAATGAACTACTCCAAAGGTTTTTGTTTATAGGAAAATCGAGGTTCCAAATAAGGCTAATCAAAATGAAAATGATGCCAATAATGGCCAGTCGCACACATTTTTTTGCTCCGCTCGATGGATTATTTTTTATATAATTTCCTACCAGGATACCTAAAAGACCCGTACTAATGGCAGGTAGTGAGGAAGCTAACCCCTCGGGGTCATGGTTGCCTAAATATAATTTACCAGGCATTATGAGGCGATCGAGATAGGAGGCAAAGTTTCCGGCTTGTGTAAGATCCCCTGTAGGGAAACCCGGAGCCGAGGTAAATTTAAGGGTCAAATAATATCCGATCAATAAGCCTGCAAACCAGAGGTAGTTCATCCACTCTTTTTTGCTATAGATAAAGATAAAATTAGCGAACATATAGGCGATACCAATTCTGCCGAGCACGCTGCCAAACCGAATCTCCGAAATGGGCATGATATGAATGCCTTGATTGATGACTAAACCTAATAAGATAAGAATAGAGGTCCTTTTGAAAATACGAAAAGCCATTTGACTTTTAGATTTCCCTAATTCTATTTCTTTTACCACCGAGTAGGGGGATGCCAGGCCTGCTATAAAGAGGAATAGAGGGAAGATTAAATCATAAAAAGCGAATCCATTCCAATCGGGATGTATCATTTGATTAGATAGGGTTTCCAAAAAAGGATTTTGGCTTATTTGATGGGCGTGATGAATGATTTGTTCTGCACCCATGATCCAAAACATATCAAACCCACGTAAGGCATCTAAGGAGTAAAGACGGTTAGCAATAGGCGTTGACGAAGCATTTGGCATAAGTGCTTTTGTTTTGAATAACAATATATTTACTTTTCGCCAACATAATCATATAAATAGGGGTAATTTTTCAATACTTGCCTAAAGTACAGTTGCTTTTTATAAGAGTATGAAATAATGCTTGCCACAGTTTTTCTTAAAAATTTAGCTTCTGATATCGCTGGGATTCAATCTCTTTCTATAATTCTTTGAAGGATTAATCATATTTTTTGTTAAAAATAATTATTTGCCTTTTTTTCAATTCCTAATTATGCAAACAATTAGCATATTGCATCTTAGTTATTATGATTAAGGATAAGATGTTAAAAAAATTAGCAGTAGGGATTGATATCGGCGGCACCTTGACCAAGGTGGGTTTCGTCGATATATCAGGTGAATTGTATGCTCATTTAGATTTCCCAACTCAGGGCTACCCGAAGGTGGATGATTATTTGTTAGTGTTGGCGTCAAAAATTCAATATTTAGAAAAACAGCTTTCTTGTGATTATGAGATGATGGGTCTCGGTATCGGTGCCCCCAATGCCAATTATTACCGAGGAACCATTGAGCATGCTGCTAATTTAGAATGGAAAGGAATCATTCCATTTGTGAGTAAAATTAAGTCCCATTTTAATGTACCTATTTATATGACCAATGATGCCAATGCAGCGGCTATTGGTGAAGTTGTTTACGGGGATGCTAAAAAAATGCGTGACTTTATGGTCATCACATTGGGTACGGGTCTGGGATCAGGTATCTATGCCAATGGAGCATTGATTTATGGTCATGACGCCATGGCTGGAGAATTGGGCCACATTTCTATTGATAAAGAAGGCAGGTTAGACGGTTTGGGTGTTAAAGGAGGACTCGAAGCTTATGTTTCCTCAACAGGATTAAAACGAACCATATTTGAACTGCTTTCAGATTCCATTTCTGATAGTGAGCTTAGAAATTATTCTTTTAATAACTTACATGGTGAAGATATAACAAGAGCAGCAGAGCATGGTGATGAAATCGCCTGTGCTGCTTTTGAAGTGACCGGTAAAATTTTGGGAGAGCAATTGGCCAATTTCGTAGCGTTTTCACATCCCGAGGCCATTTTTTTATTGGGAGGTTTGGCTAAATCTGGGAAATGGATTTTTGAACCCACCCAGCGACATCTTGAGGCAAATCTTTTACCTTATTACAAAGGAAAAGTAAAGCTATTGCCCTCTGGAATGATAGATAAAAATGCGGCAATTTTGGGAGCGGCTGCCTTAGTTTGGAATCAGCAGAACCATTAACTTTTTGACAACACTCATCTTTAAATTATTTTTTGAATGCAGATAAGATTATTGATATATTTAGGAAGCCTAATACTGGTCTTGGCGACAGTAAATGCACAAGAGCAGCCTGCTGTAGAGGAAGAGCTTATCACTTTAGTGCCCTTGCCAGAGCATTCAAAAGCTTTATTTATTACGTTGGCATATCTTGAAAAATACCACTATCGAAAATTAAAGTTAAATGATTCACTGTCTGCAGTAGTTTTTGCCAATTATATTGATGGTTTAGATCCCTCAAAAGTTTTTTTCTTACAGTCAGACCTTGATTATTTTGAAAAGTATAAGCTTCAACTAGATGATGAATTATCAGCAGAAAAATTGGATTTTGGATTTCAATTATTCAATCTCTATCAAAGGCGGGTATTGGATCAGTATGCGCGTATTCCTGAAATGTTAGAAAAGGGCTTTGATTATGAAAAAGAGGAGTACTATGATTTAGATCTTGATGAAATAGATTGGGCCAATAGTGCTGAAGAACTCAATGAGCGATGGCGTCTGATTGTAAAGGGTCGGGCTTTGAACTTATTGTTAGCCAAAAAAGACTGGGATGAGTTGAAGAAAACATTATTAGATCGAAATGAGCGACGGATCAAATCTTTGTATCAAAATAAGAGTGAAGATGTTTTTCAAGTTTATTTAAACGCCTTAACCTCGGCCTATGACCCCCATACGAGTTATTTTTCGCCTATTACCTCAGATAATTTTCAAATGAATATGAGTTTGTCCTTAGAAGGTATTGGCGCGGTATTGGGGCAGCAGCTAGACTATACACAAATTGTTTCAGTCGTACCTGGAGGTCCTGCATTTAAGAGTAAGCGAATTTTCGAAAAAGACAAAGTCATAGCCGTTGCTCAGGGAGACGACGGTGAATTTGTTGATGTAGTGGGTTGGAGACTAGACGAAGTGGTTCAAAAGATTAGAGGGCCCAAGGGAACGGTAGTTAGGCTTCAGACCTTGAGTAAGGGTGATTTGACGGCATTGCCTGATACGGTTCGTATGATCAGGGAAAAGATAAAATTAGAAGATGAATCAGCCAAAGGAGAAATTATTTCCTATTTTGAAGATGAGGTGACCTATCATGTGGGTGTGATTACATTGCCTAGTTTTTATATTGATTTTGAAGAGCGAAGTGCAGGTATTGAAAATTATAAGAGTACGACCCGAGATGTGAGTATTTTATTAGACAGTCTTAATAAGGTAGGGATGGATGCTTTGGTTATAGATTTGAGGTATAATGGAGGGGGATCATTGGATGAAGCGATTGATTTGACTGGCTTATTTATCCCTTCAGGCCCTGTAGTTCAGGTTAGGAATACCGACAAGAGCATAGATGTTTTGTCAGATGATAACCCTCAGGTTATGTATGAGGGTCCTTTGGCTGTGTTAGAAAATAGATACAGCGCCAGTGCTTCTGAAATTTTTGCAGCGGCTATTCAGGATTACAAAAGAGGAGTTATTTTTGGTGAAAATAGCTTTGGAAAAGGTACAGTTCAAAGCTTGCTGAACTTGGAGCGCCCTGTGTTAAACTACCTCAATCGTTTGATCTCGGTCAATCAATTTTCAAATAATGATGATTTGATTGATCTTAGGGATAAAGTTAAAAACCAGGAAATTAGCCTTGGACAGCTCAAAATGACCCTGGCTAAATTTTATAGAGCTTCCGGGAGTAGTACTCAGCGTTCCGGTGTAAGACCGGATATAGCCTTTCCTTCTTATTTCAAATCAGATGAAGTGGGTGAAAGTTTAAGCCTTTCAGCCTTGCCGTGGGATGAAATTGGATCATCGGATTTCTCATCTACCGATGATATTTCATCTGATCTTCTTGATGACCTTTATGATAAATATAGGAAGCATTTGGCTGAGGATAAACAACTCATTGAATTGGTTAATGATATTAATGAGCAGAGAGCAGCAAATGAAGATAAGTCCATATCATTAAATTTATCTATGCGTCAAAAAGAAGCTGAGGCCAATGAGCCATCGAAAAATTTAGATGAAGAAGTCGTTAAAACTGAGCTCTATTTTTCAGAATTGGATAGAGTAAAAATCAGTAAAGACCCTTACTTAAAAGAGTCTATCCGCTTAATGGCGGAGTGGGTTAAAAGACCGAACTGATTTATTTTAATAATTTTTTTGGGATAAAATGGCAATTTTAAATGTGAAAGGATAAAAAAGTAAAGCTACCTTTCCCCTTTTTATCTACTCATTCTCAATTTTAGCGATATCATGAACAAACCTTATATCTCGCCGGAAACTAAGCTCAATGAGTTGACCCTTAAGTCTGTAATCATAGGCGCTACGCTTTCGGTTGTTTTGGGAGCAGCCAATGCTTATTTTGGCCTTTTTTCAGGGTTGACGGTTTCCGCATCTATCCCTGCTGCGGTCATCTCTATGGCTATTTTAAAGGCATTTAAAAACTCAAATATTCTTGAAAACAACCTAATCCAAACAGCGGCCTCCGCAGGAGAGTCCTTGGCCGCAGGGATCATTTTTACCCTACCTGCTTTGGTAATTATGGGTTATTGGGAGTCCTTTAATTATCTAGAAACCACTTTGATTGCGATATGTGGTGGAGTCTTGGGTGTTTTATTTACGATTCCTTTGCGAAAGGCACTCATCGTTAAAGAAAAACTAGCTTTTCCAGAAGGTGTGGCTACGGCGGAGGTCCTCAAGACGGGTGAAAAAGGGGGAGATGCGATAAAATATTTAATTATTGGGAGTTTATTAGGTGGGCTTTATAAGTTTGGTTTTGAGGCGTTAAACCTTTGGAGCGGCCTCTTTGAGAAAGCCATACTTCTCAAAGAGCGGTATTATCTCTATTTTAGTTTAAACTTATCACCAGCTCTAGTGGCGGTTGGCTATATAGTGGGTTTGAATATTTCTTTTTTAGTTTTTTTGGGTGGCGTGATCAGTTGGTATGTAGGTATTCCTCTATATATATTAATAAAAGGTGCTCCTGAGGGGCTTTCAGCCATTCAAATAGGTGGAGAGATTTGGAGTTCTCACATTAGATATTTAGGCGTAGGAGCTATGATTGTGGGTGGCTTGTGGGCATTAGTTGGGTTACGCTCAGCGCTTGGACAAGCTTTTGAAGCAGGTGTTGAGGCTTTTAAAAAAGGGAGTAAAGCCCTTTCAACTACCTCGAGAACTGAATTAGATACCCCGATGTCATGGGTGTTGATTGGAATAGGCGTGATGACCGTACCTATCTTTTTAATTTATCTGACCATTATAAAAGATGTTCCGATCACCTTATTCATGTCTTTGATTATGATCGTCGCAGGGTTTTTGTTTTCTGCCGTGGCCGGCTATATGGCGGGACTGGTAGGTTCTTCAAATAACCCTATTTCAGGAGTGACCATAGCAACCATACTGACCACTGCTTTATTGTTATTATTATTAATGGGGACAAGTGATCCGGCAAAAGGAGCGGCTGGAGCTATTTTAGTCGGAGCCATAGTTTGTTGTGCGGCAGCCATTGCAGGGGATAATATGCAAGATTTGAAAGCAGGACACATTTTGGGATCAACACCAAGAAATCAGCAAATCATGCAAATGGTAGGGGTCGTTTCGGGGGCCTTGCTCATCGCACCTATATTAAATTTATTATTGGCATCCAAGGGAATAGGCGTACCTACGTTACTACATCCTAATCCACTCTCAGCGCCTCAAGCTACTTTAATGATGAGTGTTGCTTCAGGGATCTTTGGAGGTAATTTACCTTGGGATATCATTGTTATCGGTGGCTTTATTGGTGTTTTAATCATTTTGGCAGATGAGTATTTTAAACGGAAAAAAAGCAATTTTAAGATGCCTGTCTTAGCAGTTGCTGTTGGCTTATATCTACCCTTTGAACTTGATTCGTCTATATTTATAGGAGGACTGATAGCTTGGTTACTTGAGAAGGGGTATCAAAAAGCTCAAAATTCCACTTCTGTGGATCAAGCTAAAAATGCAGGTTTATTAATGGCTTCAGGACTCATCACGGGTGAGGCGTTGATTGGTATTTTGATTGCGGTATTAACAGCGGTTCAATGGAACTTTTCCATCAGCGATGATCCATTGGGAGGTAGTTTACTAGGGCTGTTGATTTTAACAGCCATTTTGATTTATTTTTATCAAATGGTATCAAAAATTGCTAAGAAATAGGCTTTTAGAAGGTCGTCTGCAAAAGATCACCACTCAACTGAAGTAAACCGAGTTCAGATTTTTTGGCACTGTACCGCGCATTGTTATAATTGACCTGTGCGTTCAATAAATTGAGCTGGGCTTGTCTGAAAAATATCGATGTAATTTGCCCTAGCGTATATTGCTCCTTGGTACGTTCAAAATTACGTTGGTTGGTTTCTAAATTCTTATTCTGAGCCTTCATAATAAATAAAGCGGTCTGATAACTGGTCCATGCATTGTTCAAATTACGATCCAGATTTAACAAAGTTTGATCCATTGAAAGGGTTTCATTTTCAAGGGCTATTTTAGTATTTTGCCGGAGCGTATTGGATTTACCCCCATCCCAGATATTCCATGAGAGCGCTGCACCTATATTTAGGCCGTTAGACTGTTGGGCGGCAAGAAATCCAACGGGTCCAAAATCGTTATTTTGCCAATTATAACGGGTATTAAGTCCCACGCTAGGAATGATATTGGAAGCTGATATCTTAATGGTCGTCTCCGCATTCCGAAGATTACTGGTTTGCTCAAGGACATCCACATTATTTGAATGCGCTTTATCTGATAGTACTTCAAAGGCTAGCTCGTTATAAAAAGTAAGGGTAGTATCTACCTCAAAAGACGTATTTATGCTTCTTCCCAATAAGAGATTGAGGTTATTTTTTTCAGTTTTTAATGATTGGCTGATGTTGAGATAATTGATACTATCATTATTAAAATCTACCTCGGCATTTAACACATCTAGTTTGGTGTTTTGGCCATACTCAAAACTAAAAATAGCTTTTGTCAACCGTTCTTTAGATATAGCTAAGGATTTATTCTGATTTAATTGATCCTGCGTGAGTCGTGCAATTTCATAGTAAGCGAAGAAAATATTGAAAAGAGTATTCTCCATTACTTTCCTTGCTTGCAGGGCTGTTAAATTATAATTTTCCTGTAATTTCTGATAGTTATATTTTCTTCCAAAGCCGTTAAATAGGCTATAATTTAAAGTCAAACCCGCATTATAGCTCACCGTTTCTACCCCTGAGACACTCACAATAGTGTTGTCTTGAAACGTATTTTTGGAATTACTTGAGGCAAAAGTAGAACCCGCACTGCCTGACAATGACGGCAAATAATCACTGTTAGTTAGGGCGGCATTATTCTCAGCAATCCTTGTGGTATTGATGGCTACTTTGATCTCAAAATTATTTTCAAGTGCAATTTTCACTGCGAGGTCTTTGGTCAATATCTCTTGACCGATTATTTGATAATAAAAAGCCAAATAAATCACAGCAAAGGATAGTGTTTTGAATTTATTCATGGTTAATGTTTAATTCTTTTACAGCTCTTTCGACAGATTCTTTTTCTGGTTTTGTACCTGTCCACAACCAGAGGGTCCATACTTTCATCGTATTCCCAAAGGCAAGCAACATGGGTAAAAATACCAGAGTCAATAAGGTGGCGACTAAGAT
>CAJJCN010000060.1 GCA_905182655.1 Flammeovirgaceae bacterium UBA4465 | reverse complement strand
TAGTCCGACTGAGCCCCTCGAATAAACAACACTTCACCAGGGAAGACAGCATAGGACGAAAGCGGCGCTCCAATGGCCTCCATATTATCTTCAATGGCTTTCCAGTTTATTTTCCAATAAAACAAGCCTTCCGGATTTCGGCTTAAATTTTTTAAGATAAACTGTCTGATCCCAGCATTATTTATGGTTACCGAAAGTAGATCATCGGCCTCCTTTCGGGTATTTATCTCATGAAGGTTTAAAGAATGAACGCCTTTTAAAATATTTTCATGGTGGGGGGGATACCCTTTAGGCGCAATGTCTACAATGATCAGTTTGATGATTTTCTCAGGGTATTTCACGGCAAAGTTCATAGCGGTTTTGCCACCCATCGAATGGCCCAATAAGATGCATTTTTCTATCTGTTCATCATGTAATAATTCCTTTAGATCATCGGTCATGACTTGATAATTGAAGTCGCCACTGTGTGGGGATAAGCCGTGATTTCTTTGGTCTACGAGGTAAACTTTAAATTGACTCCTCAAGGTATTGGCTAGGGTTTTCCAGTTATCCGAAGAGCCAAAGACGCCATGCAAAATGATCAGAGGTGGACCCGATCCGAATTTTTTAAAATGAAGTTTCATTGAAGTTGTCTTTTATACATTTGAATGGTGTTTTCGATGCCATAATACAGTGCATCGCAAAATAGGGCATGTCCGATGGAAACCTCTGCTAAATACGGAATACCCTTTTTGAGATACTTTAGGTTTTGTAAATCTAAGTCATGACCGGCGTTGACACCAAGGCCGACCTTTCTTGCGACATCAGCGGCCTCAACAAATGAACGAAGGGCTTGTACAGGGTTTTGAACAAAAGCATCGGCATAGGGGCCTGTATAAAGTTCAATACGATCCGCGTCGATTTGAGCAGCACCCTCCACCATAGGAATTTCGGGATTACAAAAAACGGAGATGCGCGTACCAGACAAGCGCAGTTCTTTGATGATTTCACTCAGAAAATCTTTGTTCTTAACCGTATCCCAACCCGTGTTAGAAGTGAGGACCTCCGGTGGATCAGGGACTAGGGTTACTTGATCAGGTTTCAGTTCTGCAATGAGTTTCATAAAGCGGGCATCTGGATATCCCTCAATATTGTATTCAGTGGTTACGACGCGGGACAAGTCATAAGCGTCTTGGGCGGTAATGTGTCTTTCATCAGGCCGGGGGTGAATAGTAATACCATCTGCACCAAACCTTTCACAGTCCTGAGCCATTTGGATGACATTCGGGTTGCTAGATCCTCTTGCATTGCGTAATGTTGCAATTTTGTTAATGTTTACACTAAGTTTGGTCATTGAAACATATAATTATTGAGTTACAAAAATAGTTTTTCTAGATGAGCTTAAAATTAAAAATAGAACATGAAATTAAAACGGCCATGCTCCAAAAAAATAAAGACCGTTTGAGAGCCCTAAGAGCCATAAAGGCGATGATTTTAATTGCAGAAACTGAAAAAGGGGCGGCGACGGCTTTAAGTGAAGAAGCTGAAATCAAGATTTTATCTAGGGCCGCTAAACAAAGGAGGGATTCATTGACCGTTTACCAAGACCAAGGAAGAAAAGATCTAGTAGATATTGAGCGGGATGAGCTTGTGGTAATTGAGGCGTTTCTTCCCCGGCAGCTCAATGCAGAAGAACTTGAGGCAGCGGTAAGGGAAATTATAAAAAAAACAGGAGCTGCTTCACCCAAAGACATGGGTAAAGTCATGGGATTGGCCAGCCAAGAGCTCTCGGGAAAAGCAGATGGAAAGGCACTCTCATCTTTGGTCAAGGCTTTGTTGATGGAATGAACTATCTGGACATATTTTTGATTTTTGTATTTGCATTCTCAGCCTATAAGGGCTACCAAAAAGGCTTACTGGTCGCTCTTTTTTCTTTGTTGGCATTTTTTTTAGGCCTTTTTATGGCTATTAAATTTACGGCACCGATAAGTGTGAAATTTTTTTCAGATAGTACTTATTTTGAAGGGATAGCCATAGCTATTTTTATTTCCATTTTCGCCATTTTAATTCTAGTGATTCATTTATTATCGAAAGCATTGAAAACGATTTTAGATTTTACTCCGTTAGGAATTTTAGATAATATTTTAGGGGCGGGATTAAATATTTTTAAAATCGCATTTGTTTTAAGTGTTTTATTTTGGGTGATTGACTCACTGGGCATTGATTTTTCAAAAGAGTATATAGATAATTCAATAATTTTGAGTTATATTATTTCTTTTGCTCCTAAGAGTTTCGAGGCGATCGGGTCTTTTATTCCATATTTCAAGGATATATTCGATATGTTTGACCTATTTAAGAACAATTAAAAAATTAATCTAGTCGTTATTGAATGATCGATTTACTATGTTAAAAGACCAAAATGGGTTTAAGTTTTTAGATAAAGGGGAAGGAGAGCCGCTGATTTTACTTCATGGCCTCATCGGAGAATTGAGTAATTGGGATGCTGTAGTGGACCATTTTTCAAAGCGATATCGGGTGATTATCCCATCATTACCTATTTATTCTATCCCCGTTAGAAAACTAGGATTAGAAACTCTTACAGATTTTTTAGAGGCCTTTGTTGATTTTTTAGCGCTAGATCAAATTAACCTAATGGGGAATTCGTTGGGAGGACATATTGGGCTCATCTATGCACTGCGACGAAAAGAAAAAGTAAAACGTTTGATTTTAACGGGCAGTTCGGGCTTGTTTGAAAATTCTATGGGAGGATCCTACCCAAAAAGGGGAAATTATGAATACATAAAAGAACGGACGGAGTATACTTTTTACGATCCCAAAACAGCAACGAAAGTATTAGTAGATCATGTTTTCGATACCATGAAAAGTATCCAAAACTGTTTAAGTATTGTGGCCATAGCTAAATCGGCACAACGAAACAACATGTCTAAAGAGCTCCATGCAGTGGAGGCACCTACGCTACTGGTATGGGGATTAAACGATACCATTACCCCGCCTTACGTCGCGCATGAATTTGATAGGCTTATTCCCAATGCTACTTTGCGATTTATAGATGAATGCTGTCATGCACCCATGATGGAGCAGCCCAATAAATTCAACGTAATAGTAGAAGCATTTTTGAAAAAATCATAACAGCATGATTGCGAAAGATTTAATTGATTATGGTATTCCTCTCTTAAAAATGGAAGACAAGGTCTCAAAGGCTTTGGATTTGATGGAAGAATTTGAATGTTCCCGATTACCTGTGGTGGCGAATGGCTATTATGCCGGATTTGTAGCTGAGGAAATGATCAGAAATCACGAAGCTGAGGAGATTAATGATTTTCGGTTGCTGGGAAAAAATGGGGAAATTGACCAAGGAAGCCATTATTATGATGTGATAAAGTGTGCGCTAGAATTTGACTTGCCCTTAATTAGCATAAAAGATCATCAAGGCGTTTATTTGGGAGCGGTACTTACCGCCGCCGCTTTTGAAATGTTTGCTACCAATTCAGCACTGCGGACCCCAGGTGGGGTTATCGTTTTATCACTCAACTATAGAGACTACTCTTTATCGGAGATCAGTAGAATCATTGAAAATGGCGACACTAAAATCATCAATAGCCAGATGGCAACGGATCCAAAAGATAACGGGAAAATATGGCTTACCCTTAAGTTAAACAAAGAAGACATTACCCATTTGATTTCAATTTTGGAGTTGAGTGGCTATCAAATTGAGCGACATTTTAGTACGTATTTAAATAATGAAGATACCCAAGAGCGCTACGATAGCCTGATGAACTTTTTAAAAATATAATTTGTGAAAAGTATTGCCATCCATGGTAGAAAAATTAAGGCATCTTCTGTTATAGAAGTCCAGGCACTATTGCGGCAGCTGGTTTCGAGAGGGGTTCAATTATCCGTTTCATCAGATTTTTTGAAGCTTAATGAAGCGATGTTGTCTGATTTTTCATTGGCAGTCTATGGCCTTAATCAGGGTAAAAAAATTTTTAATGCCTTTATTAGCGTAGGAGGAGATGGTACATTTTTGGAAACGTTGACACATGTTGGGTCTCTAGAAATACCCATTTTAGGGATCAATACTGGAAGACTGGGTTTTTTGGCATCCATTGCACAAGATCAAATTATGGTGGCTATTGATAAATTATTGACAGGCGATTATGAGATCGAAAAGAGGTCATTGATCTCTCTTAGCAGTAACCAAGAGGTATTTAATGGATTTAATTATGCCTTGAATGAATTTTCTATTTTGAGGAAAGATTCTTCGGCTATGATTGTTATTAAGAGTTATTTAAATGGAGATTTTTTGAATAGCTATTGGGCAGATGGCCTCATGGTTTCGACTCCTACGGGTTCAACAGGCTATTCTTTGAGCTGTGGAGGTCCTATATTGTTGCCAGAGAATGAGAATTTTATCATCACACCTGTAAGTCCACATAATTTAAATATCAGACCCTTAATCGTTCCCGACACTTCTGAATTTACTTTTGAGGTGGCAAGTAGGACCAATAATTTTTTAATATCATTAGATTCAAGATCACAGACCGTCAATGATTCTATTCAAATGAAAGTTAAAAAAGCACCTTTTCAAGCTTATTTAATTAAAGTTGAGGGAGTGAGCTTCATAGAAACTTTGAGAAATAAATTATCTTGGGGTTTAGATAAACGCAATTAACTTGTGTTTGGCTCGTTTCTATTGTTATTGGATCAAAATCATGGCCAAAAAAGCAACTAATAAGTTTTGAAAAAAGGGATCATCATTGTTTTTATTTTGAATGTAAGTTTGGTGCAAGCCCAATTTTTGGAATTTGGAACAGGGATGGGTCTTTTTAATTACAGCGGTGACATGGCCCGGGGGTACAACCTTTCTACGATTCAGTTTGGGAGCACTTTTTTTAATAGAATGAATTTTTCGAGTCATGTTTCACTCAAGACGACTTTAGGTTTCGGAGGATTAAAAGGATCAGATCAAAACCCATTGGATCCTGCCGCAGCCATCAGATCGGCCTCTTTTGACCACAAGATAGCTGACTTTTCTTCCGTACTTGAATATGATTTTTTGAATTATAAGGAAAAAAGAGCAGTAGTCAGATGGAGTCCTTATGCTTATTTAGGTCTGGGTTTTCTTACCATTTTTCAATCATCTACTTCGACCGAAGATTTAAGTACAACGCAGCTAACGATTCCATTTGGGATTGGATTTAAACATTTGATAAGAAGGCGTTTCATGGCTGGATTTGAAGTGGGTGTCAGAGGAATGTCCTTTGATGACATTGATGGGATTTCAGAGGGGGATTTGTCACAAAAAGATTTTCAATTTGGAAATCCAAATGATATGGATTGGTACAGTTTTTTAGGTATTTCGTTGAGTTTTATTATTTACAAAATACCTTGTCCTTTTCCTTATGATCCCAATGAATGGAGAAAAAATTAATAAAAACAGTTAAATACTTACAATCCATTATTATGTTCTTGAAAAAAGTGGCATTTTTGTACGCTTTTTAAAAGTAGGCTTCTTTAAAATGAGTGCGAGACAAGATGAACGTGAAATTCCCCAACATATTGCCGTAATTATGGATGGCAATGGACGCTGGGCCAAAAAACAAGGGGCGATGCGCATTTTTGGACATCGCAGAGGGGTTCAGGCAGTTCGTGATATCACTGAGGGTTGCGCGGAGTTAGGGGTGGCTCATTTGACGCTTTATGCTTTTTCTACAGAAAATTGGTCACGCCCTAAAAAGGAAGTAGATGGATTGATGAGTTTGTTGATTAAGACGATTAATAGTGAATTACCTACATTGATGAAAAATAAAGTACGCTTGACAGCTATAGGGGATTTACAAGGGCTTTCGCTTGGCGTACATAAAAAATTATTGGGAGCTATTGATACAACGAGAGAGAATAAGGGGTTGAATTTGATTTTGGCTTTGAATTACAGTGGTAAATGGGATTTAACTCAAGCGTTTAAAGCTATATGTGGTGAGGCAATTAAAGGGACTCTCAAACTTGAAGCAATAGATGAGGGCTTGGTGGCCGACTATTTATCAACGAAGGGTATCCCTGATCCTGAATTGCTGATTCGAACCAGTGGAGAAATGAGGATCAGTAATTTTTTATTATGGCAATCGGCTTATTCAGAATTTTTTTTCACCGATGTACTTTGGCCGGATTTTAGGAAAAAGCATTTAGATCTAGCGATAGATTCTTTTAACGGCCGTGAACGTCGATTCGGTAAAACCAGTGAACAATTAGATTTTCAATGAAGTTAATTAAAATTTTTATTCCATTGTATCTGCTGTCAGTGACGAGCTACGCACAATTAATTTTTGGACAGAATCGCAAAAAAGTGACCGATGCCATTGAGATAAATTATGCGAGCCCGCGTGAATTAGAGATTGCAGATATCGAAATTAGAGGACTACAGTTCCTCGACAACAATGCACTGACCTCTCTTTCAGGATTAAAAGTGGGTGATAAAATCAAGATTCCTGGGGATGAAATTAGCTTTGCAATAAATAAACTGTGGAAGCAGGGAATCATTGGCAACATTGCCATATTCGCCTCCAAAATTGAAGGGAATCAAGTATGGTTGGTCATAGAGCTTTCTGAAAGACCTAGATTGATTAATTACGAGTTTGACGGGGTCAGTAAGAGTCATCGAACAGAAATTGAGGACGATCTTGAGCTAACCAAAGGCAAAATCATTACTGATGTGGTGATTAAGAATACAGAATTGACGGTCCGTAAGTTTTATGAATCAAAAGGATTTCTGAATGCAGGGGTAACGATTAGCCAAAGGGTTGACACCATCATCAAAAACAGCGCTGTTTTGATGATTGAGGTGGATAAGGGGAGGAAAGTTAAAATTTATGATATCAACTTCCACGGCAATGAGACTTTCAGTGATACGAAGTTGAGGAGTAAGTTTAAAAAGACCGGAGAAACGCCAAGGTTTAGTCTTCCTTCGTCACTTTTGGTGAGCGCCATTAAATTGGCCAACCCTAAGCATTTGCGGCACTTCATGACACACAAGGATACAGCTACCGCCCAACAATTTAGAGATCAATTGAGCAATGTGGCAAAACTCAACTTTTTTAAGTCATCAAAATTTGTCAAAGAAGAATTTGTGAATGACAAGGCAGCATTGATTAGTTTTCTTAATTCAAAAGGCTATCGAGATGCGGTCATTAAGTCGGATACGAATTATGCGATCAATAAGAAGCATATGAATATTGATATCGAGATCTTTGAAGGGCAAAAATATTATTTTAGGAATATCAATTGGGAAGGAAATTTTATTTACGACGATGCTACCTTAGCCAAGGTGTTGGGCGTAAAAAAAGGAGATATTTATGATTTGGAGTTGATTCAAACGAAGTTAAATTATGATCCGACAGGAGTGGATGTTAGCTCTTTGTATATGGATGATGGTTATTTGTTTTTTAATATTAATCCTGTTGAGATTGGCGTATCGGGTGACTCCATCGACTTAGAAATGCGTGTTTTTGAGGGTGGACAAGCGACCATCAAAAAAGTTTTGATTACAGGAAATGAAAAGACCAAAGATTATGTAGTGAGAAGAGAACTGCGTACGATTCCGGGTCAAAAATTCAGTAGAGAATTGCTGATAAGAACTCAGAGAGAACTGTCGCAATTGGGTTATTTCGATCCACAAAAGGTAAATCCAATTCCTATACCCAATATGGCAGATGAAACCGTTGATATTGAATGGGAGCTGGTTGAACAACCGAGTGATCAAATAGAATTGTCAGGGGGTTGGGGAGGCTATTATGGCTTCGTAGGCACCCTTGGTGTAAGTTTTAATAATTTCTCTATCAAAGAAGCCTTAAAGTTCAATAAGTTCCCACCCATGGGAGATGGTCAGCGATTGTCCGTGAGAGCCCAAGCCAATGGAAAGCGCTATCAGAGTTATACGGTGAGCTTTCAAGAACCTTGGTTAGGAGGTAAAAGACCGAATAGTTTTGGAATCAGTTACAACCATTCGATTCAACGCTATTTGAATTATCAAGACAATACAACCATCGGTTCATTGAGTGTTAATAGTTTTTCCGTTTCGTTAGGGAGAAGAGTGAATTGGCCTGATGATTTCTTTGTGATCAGTAATGCCGTATCCTTTTCAAAATACTCCTTATATAACTATCAGGGCTTTAGTTTAGGTTTTGCCACAGGAGATGCTAATAGCTTTGTGTTTAATACAACGGTATCGAGAAGATCATCTGATAATCCCATGTATCCTCAAAGAGGGTCTGATATTTCATTAAGTATAAACATGACACCCCCTTATTCGATGTTCAATGACCTTGACTATGAAACCTCGCTACCAGAAGAGAGATTTAAATGGGTTGAATACCATAAATGGAATTTTGATTTAAGATATTATTTACCGGTTATTCCTAAGCTCATTTTCGCTCCAAGAATCCATTTTGGATTCATTGGATCATATACTGACAAAGCACCTGTAGGTCCTTTTGAAAGGTTTGTCTTGGGAGGAGATGGTTTGACGGGTCAAAACTTCATCTTGGGTACCGATGTCATAGGACTGCGCGGTTATCCAAATCCGCAACAAAGCGCACGCCGGGAGACTTCATTGACACCGTATGACAGTGAAGCCAATATTTTAGGAGGTATTGCCTTTACAAAATACATCTTGGAGTTGAGATACCCGGTTTCTTTGAATCCAACAGCGACCATTTATTTATTGACTTTTGTCGAAGGAGGTAATGCTTGGAACAACTCGGAGGCTTACAATCCTTACAAGCTTTACAGATCTGCGGGTATTGGAGCAAGAATCTTTATGCCGGCTTTCGGACTTTTGGGTATTGATTATGGGTATGGGTTTGATGCCATCCCTGGGGCTAATGAGCGTTCGGGAGGGCAATTTCACTTTTCAATTGGACAACAAATTAGATAATGCCTAGATCCCTTATATTTGCATTATTATTCTTTTCATTTCTGTCAAATGTGGAGGCACAAAAATTTGGCTACGTTGACTTGAATTATATTTTAGGAAAAATGCCAGCCTATGCCGAAGCACAGAATGAAATAAATACTTTAGCTAAAGCTTGGGAGCAAGAAATTAGGGGAATGTACGAGGAAGTACAAAACCTAGAAACGAAGTATAAGGCCGAAGAGGTATTGCTGACCGTAGGAATGAAAGAAGACCGGACCTACGAAATAGATATCGAAAAACAAAAGTTGAAGGAATACCAGAAAAAAATTTTCGGATCTGAAGGCTTATATTTTTTAAAGAAAAAGGAGCTAATAAAACCCGTGCAAGATCTTGTTTTTGAAGCTTCCGAGCACGTTGCGAAGAGCAATAGATTAGCTATTGTTTTTGATAAATCAGGTGAAATGGTGATGATTTATACAGATCCTATTCACGATTATACTGATTTTGTTTTAGAAGAGTTAGGTTTGCTTAGCAATGAAGCAACCTCTAATTAAAATTTAATTATTTATATATTATGAAAATCAAGTTATTAATATGTGCTCTAGCTATGTTCACGATGAGCGTAACAAATGCACAAGAACTGAAAATTGGCTATACAAATGCAGAATATTTGTTAGGTCTTTTACCGGAGGCAAAACAGATCGAGGCTGATTTGAGGGCTTATGAAACACAGCTACAAAATCAGTTAAAGGCAAAGTATCAAGATTTGCAGACCAAAATAGGAGATTATCAGGCCAACGAAGCGAGTTACAACGAGTTGATCAAGGCGGACAAGCAACGTGAGCTTACCGGCTTGCAGGAGTCCCTGCAACAATTTCAAACAGATGCTGAGCAATCATTGGTGACCAAACGGAATCAATTATTGCAGCCTGCGGTTGAAAAAATAGGAACAGCGATACAGGCGGTTGCCGAAGAAAATGGATTTTCAATGGTATTGAGTGCGGGAAGCCCAGGCTTTGATGTGTTACTTTATGCAAGTGAAAAACATGATGTTTCTGAATTGGTTCTCAAAAAGTTAGGAATCGACCCACCATCTGGAAATTAAGCTTTTAATTAAAACCTGGCTAGCCAGGTTTTTTTATGACCTTTTTACTGTTGGAGATAAATATACCAACCATAATCGTCAGCATACTGATGAGTTGTAAAAGGCTCAATTTTTCACCATCTATAAAACCCCAAAAAACGGAAATTATTGGAATCAGATAAGTGACGGAGGTAGAGAACACTGCATTGGTAAGTTGGACTATCTTATTAAATAAAACAAGAGCAAGTGCCGTGCCGAAGACCCCTAAAATCACAATGTATCCAGAAGCAATCAATACTTCTGGTTCATGGATATGATCTAAAAACGGGGTAAGGAATAAGAGATAAACAATGGCGAAAGGTCCTACCATGATCAATGAGAGACTGGCAATGCTGAGTGATTTTAATAGGCTTAAATAATGTTTAATGAGGTTGGCATTGATTCCATAGAGAACCGTAGCTGCTACTACGAAAAAGGCATAATAGTTGAATGTAAATTGCCCATTTTCTCTTGTTGAAATAAGGAAGAGGGTGCCCAAAAAGCCTAGCATTACACCGAAATAAACCCGTTTATCAGGTTTTTCGCTAAAAAACAAAACCGATATAATGATGGTAAAAAATGGGGTGAGCGCATTCATGATTCCCGTCAAGGCACTTGTTAATTTAGTTTGAGCCAGAGCAAAAAAGAACGCGGGCAGTAAACTGCCCATAAAGCCAACCAATATCAGAGTGGTAACATTTTTTTTATTTATTTGCTTGATTCGACTTAACGCAAAGGGAGTAAGAACCAATGAGGCCGATGCGATCCTCAACGCGGCTACTTCTTCAGGGCCAAGATAAATCAGTCCCTTTTTTATGAGGATGAAGGAGCTCCCCCATATCACAGATAAGATTACAAAAAGAACCCAAGCAATGGCGGGATGTTTTGTAGTCATAGGCTACACCAACGAGATTTCAGAAAATTGAGACTTGATTTCGTCTAAAATAGCCAATACAAGTGCGGGTTCATCCGTTTCAACTAAACGAGTTCTATAGGATTTGAAATCAGGTATTTTCTTGAAGTAGTTGGTATAATGACGCCTCATTTCAAAAATACCTAATCTATCCCCTTTCCATTCTAGGGAAAAACTCAGATGTCTCTTAGCAACGTCAACGCGCTCAGAAATAGATGGAGGTCTCAGTTCATTTCCCGTAGCCATAAAATGCTTAATTTCATTAAAAATCCATGGATACCCGATAGCAGCCCTTCCTATCATGATGCCATCAATGCCATATCTATTTTTATAGTCGAGCGCCTTCTGAGGAGAATCAATATCGCCATTACCAAATATGGGGATATGGATGTTGGGATTTTCTTTAACCTTTGCAATGAGCGACCAATTGGCCTCACCTTTATACATCTGTTTTCGTGTACGGCCATGTATCGTTAGCGCTTGGACCCCCACATCTTGAAGACGCATAGCGACTTCTTCTATTTTAATACTATTTTCATCCCATCCAAGTCTTGTTTTGACAGTAACGGGCTTGTTTACCCTCTTAACAATTTCTGAAGTCATGGCTTGCATCTTGGGCAAGTCAAGTAAAATCCCTGCACCAGCACCTTTACAGGCTACTTTTTTAACAGGACAACCATAGTTAATGTCAATGATTTCGGGATGAGCATGTTCAGCAATAGCTGCTGCTTCCCGCATCGATTCAATCTTGTCTCCAAAAATTTGAATACCAATGGGGCGTTCGTAATCGTAAATATCTAATTTTTGAACGCTTTTGTCCGCGTCTCTAATCAGCCCTTCTGCTGAAATAAATTCAGTGTACATCATGTCAGCCCCATTTTCCTTACATACCGCCCTAAAAGGGGGATCACTGACGTCTTCCATGGGGGCCAGCAACAAGGGGAAGTTTCCCAATTCTATATTTCCAATTTTTACCAAAATACGATCAATTATTCTGTAAATTTAGGCGAATTATGGACAATATCTTTTCACAAACGGATCAAAATCAAAAATCTATTGGTTGGATCTTACTTATTTTAATAGGTTACGAGCTGGCAGCGGTTTTTGCGTTCAATATTTTGGGCCTCATGTTGCTACTTCCCTTTTATGATTTTGACCTTCAAACGGTGATGAGCATGCTGGGGAACCCAGTGGCTTATTTCGATGCCAAAATACCCATGCTGGTAGTTTTAGGCGTTTCAGCTATTGGAACCTTCATTCTTACTCCTGCTTGGGTGATACAAAAATACGCTAAGATTGAGTTAAAAAAATTCATTACAATTCCTGAATCTTATTTTAAAATGGCCTTAATAACGATTGCGTTGGTCATTTCATTCGCAGTGGTCAATACCGTCATCATTGAGTGGAACAAGGCCCTTCAATTACCCGCTTTTCTAAGTGAATTTGAAAGTTATGCACAAGAGCAAGAGTTGAAATTAGCGGTGTTAACTGAATTCCTCACAGATTTTGAGAGTATTGGGCATTTTATATTGTGTCTGTTGGTTATTGCCGTTATTCCGGCGATAGGGGAAGAATTTCTATTCAGAGGCGTATTACAAAACATATTAAGAACCGCTGTAAAAAACCCCCATATAGCTATTTGGATCTCAGCTTTAATATTTTCCATATTTCATAATCAATTTTACGGGTTGGTACCTCGTATGTTACTGGGAGCTATTTTTGGCTATTTATATTACTGGTCAGGAAGTTTACTTTTGTCTATGTTAGGTCATTTTATTAATAACGGCCTTACCCTAATTTTGATTTTTTTGTTTCAAAAGGGATTGATTTCATTTGATTTATTGGGCGATGAATTGAACTTTGATGCCTACATCATTTTAATTTTCTTTATTTTCACGTTCTGTTTACTTTTCATAATGCGAAAATTTTTTTTTGTAAATGAGCAAAATTTGGCAAAAAGTCTTTGAGGATACTTCCGCCCATCGAGCAGAAATTGTAAGAGCTATTCTTGACAGAGAGGGCCTCAATCCGGTAATCGTTGATTTAAAAGACAGCTCCTATCATTTTGGAAAATTTGAAGTGAGGGTAGATCCCATGCATGTGCTGGAAGCCATAAGGGTGATTAAAAAAGACATAAATTTTGAATAAATTTTCGGAATTAGAAAGGAGACTTTTCTCTGCTTTTATTGGTGCAACGGTCATCATATCCTCTATTTTATGGAGTGAGTGGAGTTATTTTTTGATTTTCTTTGCTATCTGTATTTCAGCACAATGGGAATTTTACAGATTGGTGAGAATGCAAGATTATCTACCTCTTCGCTTTTTTGGAGTGTTTATCGGAGGGCTGTTGTTTATATTGACTTTTTTCATTGAGAGAGGAGACCTCGACGGGAAGTATTTGTTTCTTATTTTCCCTTTGGCCTCAATTATATTTATTTTTAAATTATACAAGAAAAAGGATCAAAATCCTTTTGTAAACATTGCTTTGTATTATTTGGGAATTACCTATGTAGCCTTACCCTTTTCGCTCATCAACGTTATTGTTTTTGATGGGGGCGTCTACGCCTATGAAATACTGTTAGGTTTGATGCTTATTATTTGGTCAAGTGATACGGGTGCTTATTTTGCGGGGACAGCATTTGGAAAAACTAAATTATTTGAAAGAATTTCTCCTAAAAAGTCTTGGGAAGGTAGTCTTGGGGGCACTTTATTTGCTGTGGGATTCGCTTATTTAGCGATGATTTATTTTGGGCAGTTATCCTTGTACGAATGGTTAACGGTGGCCGTCATTGTAGTAGTAGCAGGGACTTATGGGGATTTGGTGGAGTCTCATTTTAAGCGGACCATGTCGATCAAGGATTCAGGAAATATCATTCCGGGTCATGGTGGATTTTTAGATCGTTTTGATAGTCTCATCTTAACGGTTCCCTTCATCGTTATTTTTTTAAAGCTACTGTGAAGTAAATCATTAATAATGCTAGCTTTGCCGTAAAACAAGATTCTTTTGCACCCCAACATTTGATATAATGAGTTACATAGAACCAGCACCCATAAAGGATAAAGAAAATCCTTTCGAGTCTATGATGTCTAGATTCCAAATTGCCGCAGAGCATCTGGGTCTTAATCAGCAAACTTACAATGTCTTAAAATCTCCTGTAAAACAAGTCATCGTGACTTTGCCTATTACCATGGACAACGGGCAGATAGAGGTCTTTGAAGGGTATCGAGTCATTCATTCCAACATATTGGGCCCTTCGAAAGGAGGGATCCGAATGGACATGGATGTAAACTTAGATGAGGTAAAAGCATTGGCTGCTTGGATGACCTGGAAATGTGCGGTCGTCGATATTCCTTTTGGAGGCGCCAAAGGCGGGATTAAATGCGATCCTGGATCTATGTCAGCAGGAGAAAAAGAACGTTTGATGCGGGCTTATACCATGGCCCTACAAGAAATTTTTGGTCCCGATAGAGACATCCCTGCACCAGATATGGGAACAGGTCCACGAGAAATGGCCTGGCTGATGGATCAATATTCTCGATCTTACGGAATGACCATCAATGCAGTAGTAACAGGTAAGCCGGTCGTTTTAGGAGGGTCACTTGGGCGTACCGAAGCTACAGGTCGTGGTGTGATGGTTACTGCGCTGGCGGCCATGGAAAAATTAAAATTAAATCCTTTTAAAGCGACATGTGCCATTCAGGGTTTTGGCAATGTGGGTTCATGGGCTGCGCGATTGTTAGATGAGCGCGGGGTCAAAATTGTAGCGTTGAGTGATATTTCTCAGGCTTATTACAATGAAAAAGGAATCAATATTTCTGACGCAGTAACCTTTCAACAAGCACATAAGGGGTCATTGGTTGGATTTCCTGGCGCAGAAGTGATGCCGGCTGATGAATTACTGTTATTAGATGTGGACGTACTTGTTCCGGCAGCCGTAGAGGATGTCATCACGGTGCACAATGCCAAAGATATCAAAGCACGATTGATTGTGGAAGGGGCCAATGGGCCTACTTCGGCGAAGGCCGATAAAATATTAAATGATTTGGGAATATTAGCAGTTCCTGATATTTTAGCCAATGCGGGTGGGGTTACGGTTTCATATTTTGAGTGGGTCCAAAACAGACTGGGCTATAAATGGACCGGTGAACGTGTCAATAGGCGTTCAGATCGCATCATGAAGGATGCGTTCAATAACGTCTATGAGATGGCATTGAAATATGACGTTTCACTACGTATTGCAGCTTATATAGTGGCCATTGATAAAGTGGCTAAGACATACACATTTAGAGGAGGATTTTAGATGAAATTACATAAGGAAGGGAATACGATTATACCTTGGTTTGTCGTAGGTGTTGTTGCACTTTATTTGTTGCTTACATGGTTAATCCCATTGGAGCTATTCAGATTAGTGTTGGGAGGCTTATCAACGATTTTTTTATTTTTGGTGGTCGCTTTCTTTCGTGTGCCTAATATCCAAGCCCCCGTGGGTGATGATCTGGTCATTGCGCCAGCTGAGGGGAAGGTAGTGGTCTTAGAAAAGGTGATGGTTGACGAGTTTCTCGAAGAGGAGCGGATGCAAGTATCCATTTTTATGTCTCCATTAAATGTCCATATTAATCGTGCGCCCGTCTCAGGAAAAATAAATTACTTTCATTATCATCCGGGTAAATATTTGGTAGCCTGGCATCCTAAATCGAGTACAGAAAATGAAAGGACTTCTATTGGTTTTGAGATGTCAAATGGGGTACGTATTTTTATGAGGCAAATAGCTGGGGCTGTAGCAAGAAGAATCGCGTTTTATAAAGAATTGGAGGATAAGGTAAGCGTTACCAACGAGGTAGGTTTTATAAGGTTTGGAAGTCGAGTAGATCTTTTTCTTCCCTTAGAGGCGGATATTAAGGTGAAAATAGGAGACAAAACCACGGGAGGAGAAACTATCATCGCTCACCTAAAGTAACCGTGGCCGAGAAGAATACACAACATTATGCAAGTTTTGGATCGCGTCTTTTAGCTTACATACTTGACGCCTTTTTTTTGCAACTTTTACAAATTATAGTCATCATTCCCTTTTTACTAAGCTTAGGTTTTGACTTTGTGGATGCACCTTTTGATTGGGAGGCTTATGACCGGTATGATGAGGCATTCTTCACAGATTTAGGCCTATGGATAGACCAAGCCCGTCCGCTTATTTTTGCTGGATTTATCGCCCAAACACTTTATTTTTCCCTTTTAGAATCAAGTCATTTACAAGCATCTCTAGGAAAGCTTGTATTGGGTATGAAAGTGGTAGATCAGCAAGGTGCGCGGCTTGATTTCCTTTATTGTTTGGTCAGAAATATGAGTAAATTTTTATCTAGCTTGATTTTTATGTTGGGTTATCTGATGGCTACAGTAACCAAAAACAAACAAGCTCTGCATGACCTGATTGCAGGATCTTATGTCATTCGGGCCATGCCAGATCGTAATCTAGATTAAAGTTGTATTCTTAGGACAGTTAATAATTGTTTTTTTAGGTGGTTCGAGTCCCGTCCAGACGCAATTTATAAATCCTTGATAATTAAGGGTTATATTTTTATAAAATCCACTATTTTTTTATCGGTTCGAATCCTTTCTTTTTTGATTATTTTGGTGAAACTATTATGAATGTATTTTAACTCTTGTTCGCACCAACAGAAGTTGTTGTGACGGTAACAAAATTCCTTACATTCATCAAAATTGTATTATTGTATCTTTGAAAACAATAATCTATATGAGCTAATTTCATAATTATCTTGATAACACATACTTAAAAGGATTGGGGTCAGAAAAAATTAATCAAGTTTACAAAAGGTTTATAAGCGACTATATAAAAACGTTGAAAAAGGAATAAGTAACAATGAAAGATTTTTTAGAAAAAAAAATTTTAAATTATATTGATATTACGCCTAAAGATTACCGTATTATTAAAAGTTACTTTAAAAGTAAAATACTTAAAAGACGAGTAATTCTTCATTACACCGATGTTGTTTGTGATAACGTTTATTTCATTGAAAGCGGAATTATTAGATATCTTCAACTGGAAGATGGAGAAGAAGTGACTGGATAATTTTTTTTTGAGGGAGGATGGTATACTGATTTAGATAGTTTTCTCTCGAACAGTAATTCTAAACGGACTGCACAGGCCATCGAAAGTTCATCGCTACTTTTTATATCTAAACAAGATTTAGGAAAATTGTATAAAGAGGTTCCCCAATTTGAACGAATCGGTCGAATTTTAGTTGAACAAGCGTTTATTGGACTTCGAAAGAAAACGGATAACCTTATGCTCCTAGATGCTAAGGAACGTTATCTAAGTCTTTTAAAACATCGGCCCAAAGTAATAAGAAGAATCCCTCAACATTACATTGCTAGTTATTTGGGAATAAAGCCACAATCTTTAAGCATAATTTGCAAGAACTTATCCCTCTGATTTTTCTTCACATATGTGCAGGTTTCAAACATCCATCTATGTTTAATTTTGTATTGAATTTAAAACATAAATGAATGGAAAAAATAAATCGAAGCAAAATACTCTTATTTAGTATTTTATGGATTGTTCCAACATCTTCATATTTTTTATTTGTTTCTATGGGATTTGCTTTATCACCCATAGCAAAAGATGGATTAATTAGTCTATTAACCATTTACATTCCTATCTTATTTCTTTCAGTTTTCTTATTAATCTATTTGACTAGAAAAAGAGAACGAGTTGATTGGGTCGAACTTTATGCTGTTGACAAGGAATCAGCAAAAAAAGAAGCTTGGTTATGTTTAATTTATTTGACAATAACTCAACTAATTTTAGGGGCAGGGTTCAATATGGGTCTACATTTTCCTGGAACTGATACTTACTCAAGCGGCAGTCATTCTCAACAAGATGTATTGATTTGGTTAATTACATACACAACTATTTACACAATTATTCCTCTTTTGTGGCTTCAAAGAATAGGTCTTTCTTTAGGAAAACTTTTTACTTCATTTAAATGGAAAAGAGACATATGGATAATTGCCTCTTATTGGGCTTTAGATTTTTTTGGTCCAATAATCACAGGTTCTACTGATTTTATTGGAGGCATTTCGGTAAGTCAATATGCAAAAGGAGTTCCTTTAGGTATTTTAGTTAATTCCTTGGGGGCAGGATTACCCGTATTAGTTATGATGCATTTGATTTTCATACCACGAATAGCGATAATATTTAAGCATAAAATCACAGTTATATTACTTGGAGGTCTTTTTTACTCTGTTTTTAGTTTATTTGACCAAGGTGTCGATTATAGTAATTTACCTATTGGGCTAACTTCCTTTACATATGTAGTTATGACACAGACACTTGTTGGTATGGGAAAGTCAACTTTTACTGTTGTAACAGGAAATCCATTTATTCATTTTATTACGTTACACGTAATTAGTGCTAGGGTTCCATTTGATACACGAATGTATATTGACATATTTAAACTTAAGTAGTTATCTTATTAAATATCATTTGAACCGAAATTTAGTACTTATCTCAGGTAATTCGTTCACTCATAGAGTTTTTAGTTTACTCAATGAGTACAAAAATCAACAAATTCAGTACTCATTGAGTACACACATAATTTGTAATTTCTTGAAAAATAAGGAGTTACAGTTGGGTTCGTGTCCCGTCCAATTTATAGACTCAATGCTCTAGATCAGCGCGATGAACTTGGTTAAATAATGCGCATCTATTTCATCGAAAGAATTCAAGACATCACTGTCTACATCGAGCACGAAAAGCACGTTATCCTCTTTTATTTTTGGGATTACAATTTCAGATTTCGAATCACCACTGCAAGCAATGTGACCCTGAAATAACTCAACATCTGGAACGATGATGGTATTTTTTTGCTCCCAGCTGCGTCCGCAAACACCTTTGCCCAATGGGATTCTGGTACAGGCTATAGGACCTTGAAAAGGACCGAGCACCAGAGTTTTATTTTTGACAAGGTAAAAACCTACCCAAAAGAAATCAAAGGATATTTTTAAAACGGCGGCCATATTGGCCATATTGGCTATGAGGTCGGGTTCATCTTTTATCAAGGCTGTCAACTTAGGAAGTATCGTTTGATATCTTTCTTCCTTTGATTTGGAT
>CAJJCN010000059.1 GCA_905182655.1 Flammeovirgaceae bacterium UBA4465 | reverse complement strand
CTAGCTCCAGAAGTGAAGCCAGAAAAAAAAGAAGCCAAAATCAAAAAACCTGCACCCGTTCAACAAACATGGGAGGAATTTGAAGAGGAAAACAAATCTGAGTATTCAGATAAAGAAAGAGCAGACCTTGAGTCATTGTACGGTGAAACCGTAAATACAATCACTGAAAAGGAAGTCATCGTAGGACACGTAGTCGCATTGACCGATCGTGAAGTTATCGTCAACATTGGTTTTAAATCTGATGGAATTGTTTCTCGATCAGAATTTAGAGATGTCGATGAGCTAAAGCCTGGTGATTCTGTTGAAGTATATATTGAAGAACAAGAAAATGCCATTGGGCAATTGGTTCTTTCACGAAGAAAAGCAAAAATCGTCAAGGCTTGGGACAACATTCAAAAAGCACTTGATGAGGATATCGTCATCGACGGTATGGTCAAAAGACGTACCAAAGGAGGTCTTATTGTCGACGTTTATGGCGTTGAAGCCTTCCTTCCAGGGTCTCAAATTGATGTCAAGCCTATACGGGATTTTGATATTTTTGTAGGTAAGAAAATGGAGGTCAAAGTCGTTAAGATTAACTACTCAAACGACAACGTAGTCGTCTCTCATAAAGTACTTATAGAAAAAGATCTTGAAAAGCAGAAAATAGAGATCCTAAGTAACCTAGAAAAAGGTCAAGTACTAGAAGGAGTCATCAAAAACATGACCAACTTCGGTGTCTTCATCGATCTTGGAGGCGTTGATGGATTATTGCACATCACAGATATCTCTTGGGGTAGAATCAACCACCCTGAAGATGTATTGAAATTAGATGAAAAAGTAAATATCGTTGTCCTAGATTTCGATGATGAAAAGAAGCGAATTTCATTGGGAATGAAGCAATTGACTCCACATCCATGGGATTCATTGTCTGCTGATATTGAAATCGGGTCTAAAATCAAAGGTAAAATTGTCAATGTTGCAGATTATGGTTCCTTTCTTGAAATCATACCTGGCGTAGAAGGACTGATTCACGTAAGTGAAATGTCTTGGTCTCAACACCTGAGAAATCCACAAGACTTTATGAAAATTGGTGACGAAAAAGATGCTGTAGTTTTGACCATCGATCGCACTGAGCGAAAAATGTCATTAGGCATCAAGCAGTTATCCGAAGATCCATGGACGAAGCAAGATGCTTTGGTCAAATATGCTGTGGGAACTCAGCACAAAGGTATTGTTAGGAACTTAACCAACTTCGGACTCTTTATAGAACTGGAGGAAGGTATTGATGGACTCGTTCACGTTTCTGATCTGAGTTGGACCAAGAAAGTAAAGCACCCTTCTGAATTTGTGAAAATAGGTGACGAACTTGAAGTGATTGTCATGGAGCTTGATACCACTAATAGAAAACTGGCATTGAGTCACAAGCATCTCGAGGATAACCCATGGGACAATTTCGAATCTGTATTTACGCGAGGTTCTATTCACAAATGTACTATTTTGAGTAAAGGTGAGCGCAATGCCATCTTGGAACTTCCTTACGGACTAGAAGGAACCTGTAACAGCAGAAACTTAACCAAAGAAGATGGTTCAGAAGGAACTGAAGGAGAAACGTTAGATTTCCGAGTCATTGAATTTGCAAAAGATGATAAGAGAATTATGCTGACCCATACAGGTTCATGGAAAGAAGCGGATCACGTTTCCAACGAGACGCCAAAGCCGAAAGCGCCAAAGGGAAAGAAAACAGATAAAAAGAAAGCTGATTCAAGCAATTCTACCCTTGGAGATATCGAAGCTTTATCATCTTTGAAAGAAAAAATGGAAGATGGAGCAAAAGCTGAAATAAAGAAGGCTGTAGCTAAACGAGCAGCGAGTAAGAAAGAGAAACCTGAAGATGAGAAATCATAAGAAGGTCTGAATCATTTTGAATGACATTAGTGGGCAACTGCTGGTCATTCAAAATGATTAATTTAGTAACTAAGGTTCCGTGGCCGAGTGGCTAGGCAGAGGTCTGCAAAACCTTTTACGGCGGTTCGAATCCGTTCGGAACCTCAAAAAACCCATCATTAGATGGGTTTTTTGTTTTAATCTCTAGTCTTATCGTTCACTTAAAAATATGAGTCCTCTAGGGGATTTACATCCAAATCATCATTTTCATCCTAGGCATCCCAGGGCGCACAAATGACTTAGGTATAGCCATAAGTGTGGTATCCAAACCTTCGATGGGATGCAAGGATTGTATCAGTCAAGAATAGTGTAGCTATGGCAAGTAAATTTGAGGGTTTTTTTGTAATCATTATCCTTAAAAAAAAGCTCCTTTTAATAATTTAAAAGGAGCTTTTTTTTAAGCAATATATGAATAAGAAATTCACCCCAAGTTCAATCCATCTTTACTCGGTACGGTGATTTCCTCTTCAAATCAAATATTAAAATAGTGTATCAATTATTGGTATTGAGTTCTTCCAAAGAAGACATATTTTCTGGTGAGCTCATTTCTGGCTGAAAAGACATGCTGTGACTACTTCTTCCATACATTTCGAGTGACGTCTCAAAAGCCTGGATATCTTCTGCATAGGCATCCTCTCCAAACATTTCATTGTATTTTTCTACAACTTTCACCCATTCCTCGCTGTTGTCCGTAGCTTGTTCCGCATAATTTTTATGCCCAAAAACAACGTTGACTGTGTTTCCATTACAACCCGAACCGCACCACCATACTTCCATAAATATATCTGCATCTGCATTTTGGAGGGCTTGGGCTACATTGTTTCGGAATCTCCAGAATTCCTTCTCCATGGTTCCTTTGTAGTTGTAGGTTAAAACACGTCTCAAGGGCTTTGCAAATGGACTTACCGTAACATGTGACGCATTTTTCACATAGCCCCAGCGTTGTGCATCAGATGAAGTATGTAGGTCCCCCACCAGATCGTTCCAGTAGGCATTTCCCTTGGGATCATTGCTGTCAAAACCTGACAGCTCCTCCTCGTATCTCACCCGAAAGTATTCTCCCGAATGCGGACCAGTATTCACTAAAAAGGTGAAGTAACGTATTTGTCCTTCCTTCGAATTGTAAATGCTCGTTTTCTTTTTAGCACCCTCTTTAAATTTGGTTTCCATACCCCTATCAACTTTGAGATATCTCATATTGATTAGCTGTGCATAGCCAGTCATCATTATGAAGCAGGTGATTAATGTAATTATTAACTTTTTCATGATTTTTTGATTGTTTAATTAATAATGATTAAACACAATACTATTAAAATTAAAATATAATGTGAAAATTTCGTTGATCTACTTCTCTCCTTCAAATGGATATAATCATTGAATAATATAGGAATTTTCAAAAAAATTGATTGGACAGTACTATTAATTGTTCATCCTCACTTATTAGTCTTATTTTTGACTTCTTGTTATAAGTCGCATGAAAAAAATCATTTTCTCTATAGGATTGATCCTTTGTTTCCTCCATGTCAAAAGTCAAAGCTTTTTGGCCTGGAAGCTGAATGATCGCTATTTCAGTGTGGCTGTAGGGTCTGGTCAAACCAAATACATCGGGGAACTCAATGCTGAAAATAAGCGCCAAACTGACTTCTCTCATGGCACCTTAGCCATAGAAGCAAGATTATGGAGCCACATCAGCACTCGACTTTCTGCAGGATTTTATCAACTGCGTGGAGATGATGAAAAAGCTCCATACGGTAGTTTTGAAAAAGAGCGAAACCTCTCCTTCACTTCAAATAACTGGGAGCTCAACCTGCAGGGTATTTATTTTATTCGGCCCTATGCGGGCAACTATAATCAAAGATGGAAATTTGATCCCTATCTCAGTTTAGGTTTTGGAATGACCACTTTGGCCCCCTTTACCTATCTTCAGATCCAAGAAAACGGAGAAGAAATCAATGCTAAATTTTCCCTTCGAGATTATCAAACCGAAAACGTAGCTTATGATCCCTTTACTTTCATTATTCCAGCCGGAGTAGGTGTTAAGATGAAAATCACACCTTTCCTTAACTTTAATTTAGAACTTGCTTATCGATATACCTTTACAGATCATCTTGATGATGTTTCAGGAATCTTCCCAACATTTGCCGATGACACTTCTATTCAAGCCAAGCTATCTAATCGAAGAAGAGAACAATTTCTAGAAAATGAAGCCGCTTGGGAAAGCTTGGATGCTGGTTTCAATAGAGGAGATCCAAATAACAACGATCAGTACCTGTTTTTTTCCTTCCAGATAGAAGTTTTCCTGCCGGGTGGGAAAGGGAAAATGTTTAAAAGATCTTAAGAAAGAGGATCGCCTTCCTTTTAAGCTTTTAAAAAGTAATTTTAAAAAAAAAGTAAGGCAGAATAAATAATAAAATATACATTTGAATCTAGATAGTAATATTCTGTGAAATTTATCGGCTTTTTTCTTTCCTTCTTTATCACTGCCTCCTTAATCATCTTATTGAACGTACCCATTGATAACATCCCCCCTATTGGTAAATTCTTAAGTCCACACCAAGGTTTTTGGCAGAATAGTGAAAAAGAGGCCATCGATTTGGCTCCATCTATTGATTTGATGGCCCTCAAAGATGAGGTTACCATCCAGTTCGATGAATTACTCATTCCCCACATCAAAGCAAAAAATAATGAAGATTTGTATGTGGCTCAAGGTTATGTAACCGCTTATCATCGACTTTGGCAAATGGATTTTTATGCCCGTGTCGTGATGGGGAGGTTGTCAGAAGTAGTCGGGATAAAGGCGCTTAATTATGATCGACTGCAACGTCGATTAGGTCTCAAGGACATGACCTTAAAACTTCATAATCTATTAATGAATGATCCCTATTATGGTCCACTCATTTCAGCCTATACAAACGGAGTCAATGCCTACATAGCGTCTCTTTCACCGAGTGACTATCCTATAGAATTTAAACTGCTCAATTATAAACCTGAAAAATGGACGACCGTGAAAACTTGTATGTCTTATGCCCTCCTGGCAAGTACACTTTCCAGAAGTGAAGCTGATATAGAGCATACCAATTTTCGAAAGATGTTTGGTGAGGAACTTTTTAATGTTTTGTTCCCTGAACCCGACGGAAAATTTTCTCCCGTAATTCCGGGAGATACGCCTTTTGATTTCGAACCCTTGACCCGGCCACAAAAACCTGAAAGCTTTGAATTGCCAAACAGCGTCAATGAAACTATTAGCAAACAAAATCCCTTAAACGGAAGTAATAATTTTGCCGTAGATGGCACCAAAAGCAAATCAGGTCATGCGATATTGGCCAATGAACCGGATCTTGAACTCACAGCCCCCTCTATATGGTATGCCAGTCATTTGACCAGTCCTGATATCAATGTCATGGGGGTAACCGTACCTGGCACACCCGTCATATTGATTGGGTTTAATGACTCTATTTCATGGGGCGTAACCAATTCTCCACGGGATCAAGTAGATTGGTTTTCGGTTACCTTCAAAGATGCCTCACGAAAAGAATATTTATACAACAATCAATGGTTCAAAACAGAAAAAATTCTAGAAAAAATAGTCATTAAAGAAGCAGAAAACTTTATTGATACCATCATTAGGGTACACCATGGACCCATTGTATACGATCGTAATTTTTTGAGCAATCATGCAAAAGTAAATTTAGCCATGCGCTGGATCGCCCATGATGAATCCACCACATTTAAAGCCATATTTCATTTTAATAAAGCAAATAATTATGAAGAATTTGTCACGGGACTCAGTTTCTTCTCAGGGCCCCCTCAAAATATACTTTATAGTGATGTCCAAGGCAATATAGCCCTTAATCTACCAGGGAAGTTTCCTGTAAAATGGCCCGGGCAAGGGAAGTTTATACTAGATGGGTCTGATCCAGATTCAGAATGGAAGGACTATATCCCCTTTGAGCACAGACTCGAAAGATATAATCACCCTCAAGGATTTTTGAGCTCAGCCAATCAATTCCCCGTAGATCGAGCTACCTATCCGTATTATGTTTATTCACATCGATTTGAGCATTACAGGAACAGAAGAGTCAATGACCGACTCATGACGATGCAAAATATTAAACCTGAAGACTTAATGGATTTACAAAATGACAACTTCAATTACATCGCCTCTGAAATTTTACCTTATCTGTTATCTCAATTAGATACCCTGTCACTCAATGAAGATCAAAATAAATTCTTTGATGAATTACAGAACTGGGATTATTTTAATCATCCGAATTTAAAGGCGCCTACCCATTTTGAATTATGGTCAGATATATTATGGGAAACGTTATGGGATGAATTTGATACGATGTCATTTGCTGTAAATAAACCGGATATCTATACCACCTCCCAATTAATCATTTCAGATAGTCTCGCTGGATTTTCTGATCGACTGAGTACGCCTGAAAAAGAAACAACCACCGATTTAATCAATTATGCTTTCAATACCGCGGTAGATTCTCTTAATCAGTGGATCGCTAAGAAGGATAATGATCATTCTTGGAATAAATTTAAGGGAACTGAAGTCAATCATCTCATCAGTAGCTTCACCTCATTCAATAAAAAAAATATTCGTATTGGGGGAAATCATAACATTGTAAACGCCGCAAGTAAACATCATGGCCCCTCTTGGCGCATGGTAGTTGAAATGGATAAAGAAGGCATCAATGCCTATGGCGTTTATCCGGGTAGTCAAACGGGTAACCCAGGCAACCCTATGTATGGACATATGATCATACCCTGGGCTGAAGGAAAATATTATAATTTGAAATTTGGTCAAAACAAACTGTTAGCAGAAGATATTCTTTATGAAGTCCAATTAACGCCCAAAAAATGAAATTTATCCTCAAAATTTTTCTGATGGGTATATCATCCTATCTGCTCCCCTTTTATTTTCCTTGGTGGAGTATTGCCTTAGGTGCGGGACTCGTTAGCCTAATTATACGAGGTCGTAATTTTAATAGCTTCAATGCAGGGTTCATTGCGGGGGGCCTCGTCTGGTTTTACCTATCCTTCACTATAGATAATAGCACCAACTCCCTTCTATCAGAAAAAATTGCCCTCCTCATGAACTTAACTGAATCCATTTGGTTGATTTACGCCAGCACGCTTATAGGGGCCTTAGTCACTGGATTTGGGGCCTTAACCGGAGGCTTAATGGGATCTATTATTTCTCCAAAGAAGATGTCTCGAAACGAGTATGTCTCCTAATGTCATACCCATAGTCATACATATAATGACTGAATCAAAAGTTATTTGATTCGTACGAATCCTTCAGTACAGACTTTTCATCAGATAATGATTAAATGACCATCAATAAGTTCACCTGTGAGGTGAAATGGCACGCTAAAAAATGATGTAGAACTAATAACTCATTTATTTTTAAATAAATTCCGTTATTATAGATTTCATATAGTAATTATTTAAGTAGATTTGCACCCGCTTAAAACAAGTTTAAGCCTGCTATATTCGGGGTGTAGCACAGTCCGGTAGTGTACCTGGTTTGGGACCAGGGGGTCGTAGGTTCGAATCCTGCCACCCCGACAAAAGATGATGAAAATCGCAAAAAGCCTTCCATGAATTATTTATGGAAGGTTTTTTTATTCTTTATAATTTCTTGATACGTTGGACTCTCGTAAATCCTTCGATCAACAGACCTAATGGCCACTTCATCGCATAAATAATACGTGCCTCCCGGATCATTCAATCTATTTAAATCAATAATATCTAAATACCATCATAAGCCCTATATCAACGAGAACATCAATCAAAGATTAAGAAAAGTAATGAGTATTTGCTTTCTAAGCTCCACAAACCTATCTCAAAATCGCTTATAGCTACTTCTACCTGAGAGCGGCTTCCATCAGCTAGGACGTATAAACTGAAAAATTTCACTCGAAGAAACCGTGAAGAAAAAGTTGGACGATAACTATTAAACACCATTCCATAGAAGAATATTAATTGATCCTTAAGGATGAAGATAAAAGATATGACGCATGCTTTATTGAAACTCTGCTTGTCTAATTAATGCTTCCAAAAATAATAATCTCCATAGCCTATAGGAGCATCAAGTTCCATTTACTTAGACCAATCACCTGTACTGTGATCCAATATAAAGTGCGCGGCCACTTGACGATTAAGTACCTATTTTTCGCTTGAAAGAGTGGTCATGATGTCATTGACAAATGATAAGTATTCCTCATCTTGAGTAAATTCATACAATTCAAAACAAGCCGAGGCAGTTATCGCCACTGCAGAAGCATCCCGTGGTGCTTTCAGTATCCGAGGGTCTCTCATATCCCAAAAGGAAATATCATCCTCAGGCCAAAAGGATTGTTTTTTAATGAAATCAATCATACTGACGGCTTAATTGAGAAATTTATCGCCCCCCTCATCTTTAACTATTTATATTAGTTCATCTATTGAATTAATCATCATGCGTTTTTACTCTTGACTTCGTAATAAATTTTAGTGATTACTTCTTTTCAAACCTATCTTATCCGTTGACCTTAATCAGTTATCTTATACTCAGCTCTTAGCGTGAGTTCCTTTTTAATCACGTTCCTTATTATCCTTTAACACATATTTGCCTACATTGAAAATTCAAGATGAATATAAATCTATATCGTTATGTGAAATCATTGTATCAAAAGAATAGACCTGCGTTTAAAAAATAAATACCTATCGATAAGTTATTTTACTCCCTCTTAATCATTAACTTTCTTAAGATAATTTTAGATATGTCCTTCACCGTCAAAAAATCATGAAACTCATCAAGCTCTCAAGTTTAACATTCATCTGCCTTACTTTTATGCTTCCACAAGCAAAATTATATGGGCAAACCCATCAGAAAATAGAATTTCCTAATGTGCCCGGCTATCAAACACTCGTCACCGATTTACATCAGCATACTGTATTTTCTGATGGCAGTGTATGGCCAGATATCAGAGTCAAAGAAGCCCTCTTTGATGGTATTGATGTCATCTCTCTTACCGAGCATCTCGAATACCAACCCCATCAGGAAGACCTACCTCACAAAGATCGAAATCGCTCTTACGAGTTAGCTAAAGAATATGCCAAGAACCACGAACTCATTGTTATTCATGGAGCTGAAATAACCCGAAACCTTCCTCCTGGACACAGCAATGCCTTGTTTATCCAAGATGCAAACAAGCTGATTCATGATGATTACATGGATGCTTTTAGAGAGGCTAAAAATCAAGGAGCTTTCATCTTTTGGAACCACCCCAATTGGGTGGGGCAAAATAAACAGGGCATTACCAAGCTCTCACCTATCCATGAGGAGTTAATTAAAGAAGGATTACTGCATGGGGTTGAGGTAACTAACGAAAATACCTTCGCAGATCAGGCGTTAACAATCGCAAATGAACATGAGTTGACTATTTTAGGAACTTCAGATATTCATGAATTGATTGATTGGCTATTTGATATCCCAGGTGGTGGCCACAGACCTGTAACCTTAGTTTTCGCAAAAGAACGCTCAGAATTGGGTGTGAAGGACGCCTTATTCGAGGGAAGGACGGTTGCCTGGTATCAAAATAGTCTCATTGGTCAGGAAAAATACCTTACCCCTTTAATTGAATCTTCTTTAGTTGTGGATACTGCTTACTATCAAATGTATGGAAATACGAAAACGCAAATTGCTGAGGTCGTTATTTTCAATCATTCAGACGCTACCTATTTACTCAATAATCAATCTGATTTTTCATTCTATCATGCAACGGATGTAGTACAATTAAACCCCCAGACGAGTACAACCTTGTCGGTCAAAACGGTTCAACAATTAAGTGCCTTTGAATTGAATTTTGAGGTTTTAAACGCAATTTATGCCAAAAAAAAGCATCCGAAAATCAAACTTAAGATTAACATGGACACTAATCTAAATAAGCTACAAAAAAACTATCGCCGTTAATGTAAAAGAATATTTTTTTTTATGAAAACAATAATAGTTTTGCGCTGAATGAAAAAACCCATCCTTCAGCTCATCCTTGTTTTATTTATAGTCCAATCGATTAGTTCCCAAAACTTAGCTTCTCAAACAAGTGCGCTTAACATTAAAAAAACTTCAGAAAAAATAATGTTAGATGGAATACTTGATGAAATGGCATGGGCGCAAAGTGATTCGGCCTATAATTTTACGCAAAATTTTCCTTCAGATACTTCTTTAGCCATTGCCCAAACGGTCGTTTATATCCGCTATGATGATCAGAATATTTATGTAGCAGCCAAAATGTATAATACTCCAGGACCTAGAAACTATGTGACTACCTCCTTGAGAAGAGATTTTCGTGGTGAAGGAAATGATAGTTTTTCTGTGATATTTGACCCTTTTCAAGATAAAACCAACGGTACTATTTTTGGAATGAATCCTTTCGGTGTCAGAAGGGAAGGTTTTATTTCGAATGGAGGCACTGGCAGAGATGCCTATAGTTTTGATTGGGATAATAAATGGGATGGCGCTTCTAAAATTTATGAAGGTTACTGGACGGTCGAAATGGCCATCCCTTTCAATACTTTGCGATACAATGAAAATCAAAAGGAATGGAATGTTAATTTTTATAGAATAGATAGTAAAACTACCGAGAAGTCCTCATGGTCATACATACCTAGAAATTTATCTATAGGGAATATGGCTAGTAATCAAAAACTTATTTGGGATGTGCCGACCAAAAAAACGGGTGCCAATATATCTGTTATTCCATTTATAACCTCAGGGATCAATAAAGATTATATCAACAATAAAAATACAGACTATCCCAGAGACATTGGATTTGATATGAAATATGGTATCAGTTCAGGCTTGAATCTAGATCTCACTGTAAATCCAGATTTTTCTCAAGTTGAAGTGGATCAGCAAGTGACTAATCTGGATCGCTTTGAAATCTTTTTTCCTGAAAAGAGACAGTTTTTTTTGGAAAACGCTGACCTTTTCGCCAATAATGGAAACCGAAATACCCGCCCTTTCTTTTCAAGAAGGATTGGAATTGCCACAGATACGGCTACTGGACTCGCCATTCAAAACCCCATTCCTTATGGGCTCCGGTTGAGTGGGAAGGTTTCTCAAAACACCCGTGTAGGCTTATTGAATATGCAAGGGGCAAAAGATGCTACTATTCAGCAGCCAGGCATTAATTATACCGTGGCTACCGTGCAACAAAAAGTACTCACCCGATCTAACCTAGATTTTATCTTTGTCAATAAGCAACCATTTAAACTTAACATTGGTGACAGCAGCTATAAAGTTGCCTCCAATCAAACCGTAGGACTTGACTTTAATTTGCTTTCAGCAGATAATAAATGGAGTGGTAATCTCTTCACACATCACTCTTTTGATAAAGTTCAATCTGATGACGCCTATGCCATGGGAGCTTACTTATACTACAGTTCGCTCAACTGGACTTGGTACACTTCATCTCAGCAAATAGGTGCTGGCTATAATCCAGAAGTAGGCTATGTCAGAAGAACTGATATCAGGCAGTTATCCAGTACGATCCGATACAGTTATTTTCCAAAATCAAGTAAAGTTCAAAGTCATGGTCCAGGTTTTGATTTTGATCTTTTAGGAAGACAATCGGTAGGTCTATTGGATTGGGATATGAATCTCCTCTATCGTTTCAAGTTCAATAATACCTCATCATTGGATTTTAGATTGAGGAGACAATTCACCCGACTCACATCTGATTTTGATCCTAGCGGTAGTGATGGACAAGAACTTCTAGAAAATGAATCTTATTATTATAACTTCATCATAGGCTCCTATAGCTCTAATGAACGGAGAAAAATTAATATCAAATTAAAGACCAATTCTGGTCAGTATTTTAATGGCTACAGACTCAACTTCAGCGGTACATTAGGTTATAGATATCAGCCTTTTGGAACTACTTCCATAGATATCACCTATAATCGCATCAAGTTGCCGAGTCCTTACAGCTCCAGTCAGCTCTATCTTATCGGTCCTAAATTTGATTTTACATTTACTAAAAAATTATTTTGGACTACCTATGTGCAATACAACAGTCAGATTGAAAATTTAAACATCAACTCAAGACTTCAATGGAGATTTAAACCTGTTTCTGATATCTACTTGGTCTATACTGACAATTATTTTGCCTATAACCAAACCGATGGATTTTTTCAATTAGGAGCGGTTAAATATCGCGCTATTTCTTTTAAAATAACTTATTGGTTGAACCTGTAAAAGGTGGGTTTCATTATATTCAAATGACTTTGCTCCTAGTTTTTTATAAGATCTGAAATAAGCAGGCCGCTAACACTCCTCCTATAAAGGGTCCCAAAACGGGAATCCAAGCATATTTCCAATCACTGTTCTTATCAATCATCAACGCATGAAAAATCCGAGGCCCCAAATCTCGAGCGGGATTAATGGCATAGCCTGTAGAACCTCCTAAAGACAATCCTATAACGGTCACCAACAAACCAACGGGTAGCGCATTTAGGGAGCCTACCCCCTCTCCATCGATGAGATAAAAAACTCCAAAGACCAGCATACCCGTACCTAATATTTCTGACAATAAATTATTAAAGTTATGCCTGATGGCTGGCGCAGTTGCAAACACGCCCAATTTAGTACTAGGGTCAGTGGTTGCTTTAAAATGATCTTTATATTGTAAAAAAACCAAAAAGGCTCCCATCATAGCCCCTAGTAATTGGGCTAAAATATACCCAGGAACCAAACTCCAACTGAACTTACCGGCCACCGCTAGCCCCACAGAGACTGCAGGGTTTAAATGTCCTCCACTAAATGATCCAGAAATCACTACTCCTATAAAGACTGCCAATCCCCATGCCAAGGAGATCACAAGCCATCCGCTTTCATTACCATAAGTCTTTTTAAGGGATACATTGGCATTCACACCATTTCCCAAATAAATTAAAACGGTAGTACCAATAAATTCTGCTAAATAAGGACTCATTTAATATTCATTTAACCCTAAAATTCATAAAAAATTTCTTAATTTCAAGTTATACTTTTTTTTGAATTTTTCCCTAACAAAAGCATACATGTCCAAATATATTTTAACTATTGACGCAGGCACTACCAGTGAAAGAGCTATTATTTTTAATAAATCTGGCCAAATAGTGGGGGTCAGTCAAAAAGAATTTCAGCAATTTTTTCCAAAACCAGGGTGGGTAGAGCATGATGCTGAAGAAATTTGGATAACCCAAAAAAATACCATAATTAATGTATTAAAAGCGCATGAAATCAAGGCTTCAGACATCGAAGCCATTGGGATCACCAATCAAAGAGAAACTACCATCATTTGGAATAAAAAAACCGGGAAACCTATACATAAAGCTATTGTCTGGCAAGACCGAAGAACGGCAGACTATTGCGAAACATTAAAATTAAAAGGCCTAGAATCCTTAATTCAACAAAAGACAGGCTTACTTATTGACGCTTATTTTTCAGCTTCCAAAATAAAATGGTTATTGGACCATGTAGAGGGTGCCCGGGCACTGGCTGAAGCTGGAGATTTAGCCTTTGGCACCGTAGACAGCTGGCTCCTATGGAATTTAACCCAAGGTGAAGTTCACGCTACCGATGTAAGCAATGCCAGCCGGACCATGCTTTATAATATTCATGAGATGCAATGGGATGAGGAGCTATTGGCCCTTTTTGATATTCCAGAAATAATGCTTCCGCAAGTCAAACCCAGTAGCCATAATTATGGATCCTCACATGAAGATCATTTTGGTCGTCCCATAACGATCAGTGGTATTGCAGGTGATCAGCAATCTGCTTTGTTTGGCCAAATGTGTATCGAATCAGGCATGGCCAAAAGCACCTATGGCACTGGTTGTTTTCTCATCATGAATACAGGCCCTCACATCATTACCTCAAAAAATAAATTATTGAGCACCGTGGCTTGGCAAATTGGGGATGAAGTTACCTATGCCCTTGAGGGCAGTATATTCATCGGTGGTGCTATCGTTCAATGGTTAAGAGATAATCTGAAAATCATTGAATCTGCCAGTGAAATTGAAGCATTGGCTGAAACCGTGACCGACTCAGGAGGCGTCGTTTTCGTTCCTGGTTTTGTGGGATTAGGTGCCCCCCATTGGGATCCTTACGGTACAGGAATCATGGTGGGCATTACTCGAGGCACCTCACAAGGCCATATTGCAAGGGCAGCACTGGAAGCCATCGCCCTCCAAAACTTAGACGTTTTGGATACTATGGAAAAGGATTCGGCTATTAAAACCAAAGAATTAAGAGTGGATGGAGGTGCTACGGCCAATGACTTACTCCTACAAATTCAAGCCAATGTGGCCAACATAAAAATTATCAGACCCAAAATTACCGAGACTACCGCCCAAGGCGCAGCATTTCTAGCTGGTTTAGCTACGGGCTACTGGAAAGACATCCAAGAAATTAAAAAGATTTGGGAGCCAGAGAAAATTTTCAGCCCTCAATCAGATCCCAATGCTACTAAAATGCATGAAAATTGGAAGAAAGCCATTGACAGAAGTAAGAACTGGCTTTCAGAATGAATCGCGATACCATGCTCCAAAAACTCCAAAGCCATGAGGGTATTTGGGATATTTTAATCATTGGTGGCGGAGCCACTGGATTGGGTATTGCCGTAGATGCGGCGGCTCGAGGTTATAAAACCTTACTGCTCGAGCAACATGATTTTGCAAAAGGAACTTCAAGCCGATCCACTAAACTGGTACATGGAGGTGTCCGATATCTCCAACAGGGTGATATCTCCTTGGTCTTAGAAGCCCTGAAAGAACGGGGTTTAATGATTCAAAATGCGCCCCATCTCGTCTCTAATCAGGCTTTTGTTATTCCTAACTATAGTTGGTGGGATGGGCCTTTTTATCAATTAGGCCTTAAGATATACGATTTTATGTCGGGTGATCTGGGCATTGGCTCCTCAAAAAGACTTTCTGTTGAGGAAACCATCTGCCATATTCCTACCATTGATCAAAAGGAATTGGCAGGGGGTGTCATTTATTTTGACGGTCAGTTCGATGATGCACGTATGGCCATAAGCTTGGCCAAAACCGCCGCTCAATTTGATGGGGTGCTTCTCAATTATATGAAAGTTGAGAAAATCATAAAAAATGAAGAGGGCATCGCTGAAGGCGTTATGGCATTAAATCTAGAAACACAGGAAAAATATCAAATTCAATCTAAAGTAGTCATCAACGCTACCGGTGTTTTTGCTGATGCCATAAAAAAAATGGATGATCCTGATGCTCGTGAAATGATACAACCCAGTCAGGGGACACATATTGTCCTTGACGCATCATTTCTTCCTGATAAATATGCCATCATGGTGCCGCAAACAAAAGATGGGAGAGTTTTATTTGCCGTCCCATGGCACAATAAAGTGATTGTCGGCACTACGGATACCGTGGTTGAGAAACCCCTGCTTGAACCTCATTTTCAATTAGAGGAGGTAGAATTTATTTTAGAAACAGCCAGTCAATATTTAACTAAAAAACCGACAAAAAAAGATGTTTTAAGTATCTTTTCAGGCTTAAGGCCTTTGGCAAAACCTGAAGGTAACGAACAATCAACCAAAGAAATTTCGCGGCATCATAAAGTCATGATTTCCTCCAGTGGATTGATCACAGTAATTGGTGGCAAGTGGACCACTTATAGAAAAATGGCAGAAGATACCGTTGATCATGCCATGCTCATAGGTCGGCTGAAGCCAAGCCCATGTACTACTCATAATTTACCCATTTTTGGATATGATAAAAATCTCAACCTCACAGAGGATCCGCTAGCGGTTTACGGTATTGAGAAGCTAGCCTTACTTGATCTTGAAACTGAAAATCCCGTTTATGGAGCAATGATAAGCGAAAGTTTGCCCCTAAAGACTTCACAGATTATCTGGGCAGTCCGTCAAGAAATGGCGAGGACTTTAGAAGATATGCTGGCACGCAGGGTCAGGGGCCTCTTTCTTGACGTCAATGAATCTTTAAGGATCGCACCACAAGTAGCTCAAATCATGGCCAGCGAACTCAATGAATCCCCTGATTGGATCATTAATCAATTGACCGAATTTAGGGCTACGGCCAAACATTACCAGCTAGTTGAAGAGTAATTATATCGCTATGAATTGCTGGTATTTGAAGTCGATATCTTTAACTTTACGCCAATATTTAAACATAATAAACATGAAAAATATTATACTCGTCATCTTCATAGCGCTAGCGACCACTCTTCAACCCGTCAAAGCCCAAGAATTTAAAGGTCTAGACAAGAGCCCTATGGATATGGCGTATTTGCCTGATAACTTTGCTCATGATCACTCGCCCGGTGAAAAAGCAGTAGCACGTATTACCTATGGCAGACCACAAAAAAACAATAGGCCTGTTTTTGGTAAGATGATTCCTTATGGGAAAGTTTGGAGGACCGGTGCCAATGAAGCCACTGAATTCATTGCCTACCAGCCACTGACATTTGGTTCCGAAACATTACCTGCAGGTACTTATACTTTGTTTACCATTCCAGAAAAAGATGAATGGACCCTGATTTTCAATACGGATGTAGATATCTGGGGTTCCTATCGATACGATAGCAAAAAAGATGCGCTCAGACTTAGCGTGAAGATAAAATCTACGACTGGGGTTGTTGAGGCGTTTGCCATC
>CAJJCN010000058.1 GCA_905182655.1 Flammeovirgaceae bacterium UBA4465 | reverse complement strand
CGGAGTAATAAAACTAGCCGCCAGTGCCGCTATGGTTGATTTCCCAGATCCAGATGATCCGACCAAGGCAGTGACGGATCCAGGGCGTGCGTCAAAAGAAATATCATGGAGGACCTTTTTTTCTTCTTCATACCCAAAGGTCACGTTACTAAACTGCACATGTCCTTCTATATTTTTGATTTTATGGGTTCGAATCGAACCATCATCCTCGGATTCCATATTCATTAATTCTTCTGTTCTGTCGAGGCCAGCAAAAGCTTCGGTAAGTTGGCTTCCAATATTGCTCATTTGAACGATTGGAGCAATCATGAATCCTAGGTATAAGGTAAAGGATAAAAATTCACCTATGGTAAGGTCATTGTTCATGATCATGTAACCTCCGATGCCCATAATCCCAGTACTAGAGAGGCCCAGTAAAAAGGTGGCTGAACTGGTGATAATACTCGTAGCGGTAAGACTTTTCTTCACATTTAAAAACAACTTTTCAGTACCCTCTTCAAAAGATTTAATTTCCTGCTTTTCTGCATTAAACCCCTTGATGACACGTACGCCATTCAACGTTTCTGTGAGTCGACCCGTGACCTCTGCATTGATTTTGCCTCTTTCCCGAAAAACAGGACGAATGTATCCGAAGGCCTTCAATGAAACGACTCCAAAAATGGCTACAGGAACCAGCACATAAACGGTCATCATCGGACTTATCTTAATCAATAATGCCAAGGAAATAAAGGCGGTCAATACACCTCCGACAAGCTGAACAAGACCCGTTCCTACCAGATTTCGGACTCCTTCAACATCAGTCATGATGCGAGAGACTAATTCGCCCGACTTGGTGTTGTCAAAAAATCGCGTAGGTAAATAGATTACTTTCTTTTGGACTTGAACGCGTAGTTTAGCAATCAGGTGTTGTGCTTCTACGCTTAATATTTTAGTTAATAAAAAGGAGGTAATGGCTTGTATCGTGATGGCCCCAATTACCCAAAAAAGCAAGGTCTTAAGCATTTCTATATCTTTATTGATGATTACGTCATCCATTAAATACTGACTGGCTCCGGGCAAGACCAAACTAGAAAGTCTGCTTAGAATAATTAAAAAAAGACCTACCAGGATAGGTTTTTTTCTGGGCCAAATAATAGTCCTGAAAACGTGACTAAGAGTTACTTTTGATTTTGCCATATTTTTTAAATTACAAAAAACGATCCAAATCATTTTACTGACAAGATGACCGAAAGAGCCTAGATTACTGCGGTAGTTGAAAAAATATTAGTTTTTTTTTTATAAATAGATGAATGCTTATCTTAGTAAAAAAGGATTGAATGAAATTGTTGATTAAGATTTTATCATTATTATTACCTATGTCCATGCATGCGCAAACCGTAGTCAGTAGATTAGAGATTTATGACGTTAATACAGATCGAAGAGAAGTAATTCATGAAGAGGTAGGGATCCTTTTTGAGGCACCTAATTGGAGCCAAGATGGAAATTTCTTGATCTATAATCAAGGGGGTAATCTTTACAAATTCGATTTGGATAAAAAAAAGAAAGAAAAAATAAATACCGGCTTTGCCCAAAACTGCAATAATGATCATGGAATATCTCCAGACGGTAAAATGTTGGCCATTTCAAATAATGATTCAAAAATAGGTTCTAGAATTTATACTTTGTCCATTGAGGGAGGATTACCAAAGCTGATTACAAAAGAAGGATCTTCATATTGGCACGGTTGGTCTCCGGATGGAGAAAGTTTAGTTTATTGTGCCGAAAGAGGAGGTAACTACGACATTTATCGCATCAGTTGCACCGGAGGTGAGGAGCAGCGATTGACCTATACTGAAGGCCTTGATGATGGTCCTGATTATTCGTTCAGTGGGCGTCATATTTATTTCAATTCTGTCCGGACGGGAAGTATGCAGATTTGGAGAATGGACGCTGATGGATCCAATCAAGAACAGTTATCCAATGACGGATTCAATGATTGGTTTCCACACCCCTCACCCGATGGTAATAAAGTTGTTTTTTTATCTTATCTCGACGACATAGATCCAGGCAGTCATCCCCCATTTAAAAAAGTAATGCTAAGGATCCTAAATCCAGATACAAAAATAATTCACAAGCTTTTTGAATTATTTGGGGGGCAAGGGACTTTAAATGTCCCCTCTTGGTCACCCGATAGCAAGCGGTTTGCATTTGTAAGTTATGCGTCGATAGATTAAAAAGAATATTTTTTTAAAATCAGGCATAGAAAAACAAGAGGTACTTCGTCTGACTTTGTGCTTGAAGTGTCTGTGATGAGTGGAGATCACTTGAATAAGGCAGGGGAGAGGAAGTTGATGCGCGAGGAGATACTTTCGGCTCCCCAAAAGAGGCAGAACATGATTACGGAAATGTCCGAGGAGGCATTTTTAAGGACCGAGGTGGCTATTACTAAAACTAAACAGCATACATTATGGTTTAGATAGAGATTTAAGCATATCGATGAAATCGTAGATCATTCGATTGCTTTAAGTATAATTGCGACCTTAATACTTCTTTCAAATTACGAAGACCTCATCAAATGGAATCAAGACCGCTCATTTCAATTATAATGGCAGTAAAGGATACGGGTCCTTATTTGGCCGAATGCATCGATTCCATCCTTATGCAGACCTACGAAAATTGGGAACTTATAGCAGTGAATGACCATTCTTCCGATGATTCATGGGAGCTATTAAATGATTATGCGCAGCAAGATGAAAGGATTCGAATTTTTCAAAGTACGGGTCATAGACTTAATCCGGCATTAAAAGAGGGGTATCAACATTGTCGTGGGACTTTAATTAATCGAATGGATTCAGATGATCGCATGCCATCAGATAAATTGGAAGCCATGTTTGACGTTTGGGCAGTACATGGGAAAGGCGTTGTTGTGGCCGGGGGTGTTCAGCATTTTGTTGAAAACGGAACCGTAGGCGCTGGATTTCAGCGATACGACCAATGGTTGAATCAAGTAGCAAAAACGAGTACGCATTACCAACAGATTTATAAAGAATGTGTTATTCCTTCTCATTGTTGGTTGATCCACAAAGAAGATTTTAGTGCCGTGGGCGCTTTTGATCCCGACGTTTATCCAGAGGATTATGATTTATGCTTTAGATTTTATCGCAAGGGCTATAAAATCATAGGGATGGATAAAATACTTCATTTTTGGAGGGATCGAGAAGATCGCATTTCTCGGACTTGGACAGAATATAAAGACAATAGATATTTTGAGTTAAAATTAAAATATTTTTTTGAATTGGATAGAGATCCATCACGACCCTTGGTGGTTTGGGGTGCAGGGCGCAATGGAAAAGACTTTATAAAGGTCTTAGCTAAATATGAGCAAGAGATACATTGGGTATGTGATAATGAGCGTAAAATAGGGAAAGAGATATCGGGACACCAAATGCAGCACTTTTCATCAATCAAAAACTTGGACAGACCTCAGATTATAGTGGTCATTGCGGCACCTTCAGCTAAGTCAGAAATTGAAAACCAATTCACCGCATGGGGTAAAAGGCCTATAGAGGATTTTTGGTTTTTTGCTTAAATTGACTCGAAATCAAAGGTTTCTAAAAAGGCGGTAGTGAAATTCCCAGACTTGAATTGTTTGTCGTCCATCAGTTTCAAGTGGAAGGGAATGGTCGTTTCAACACCTTCTATAACCATTTCTTCTAGGGCTCTTTTCATTTTAATCAATGCTCCCTCTCGAGTTTGTGCCGTTACAATGAGTTTGGCAATCATAGAATCATAGTGAGGGGGTATGGTGTATCCAGCATAAACATGACTGTCTACGCGCACCCCATGTCCCCCTGGGAAGTGCAAATTGGTTATTTTACCCGGATTAGGTCTGAAGTTTTTTCGCGGGTCTTCCGCATTTATTCTGCATTCAATTGAATGCATTTGAGGAAAATAATTTTCTCCTGAAATATGAATTCCGGCAGCCACTTTTATTTGCTCTTTGATCAAATCATAATCCGTGACTTCTTCCGTAATAGGATGTTCTACTTGTATACGGGTATTCATTTCCATGAAATAAAATTTCCCATATTTATCAACCAGGAACTCTACGGTTCCGGCCCCCTCGTATTTAATGGCTTCAGCACCTTTTATGGCAGCTTTTCCCATATCTTCTCGAAGTTTCTTGGTAATGATAGGAGAGGGGGTTTCTTCTACTAGTTTTTGATGTCTTCTTTGAATGGAGCAATCTCGTTCGGATAGGTGACAGGCTTTACCGGTAGCATCTCCAATGATTTGAATTTCAATATGCCTAGGTTCTTCTATAAATTTCTCAAGATAAAGGGCATCATTTCCAAAAGCGGCACCGGACTCTTGCCGCGCACTGTCCCAAGCATTTTGAAACTCTTGCTCTTCTTTAACCAACCGCATGCCGCGTCCACCACCACCTGCTGTGGCTTTGAGCATAATGGGGTATCCAATATCCTTAGCAATAAGCTTACCTTCTTTTACTGAATCAATGATCCCCTCTGATCCAGGAATTGTAGGCACACCTGCCCGTTTCATGGTATCTTTGGCACTAGCCTTGTCACCCATATTATTAATCATATCGGCACTTGCTCCAATAAACTTGATCCCGTATTCTTCACAAACTTTAGAAAATTCAGCGTTTTCGGCTAAAAACCCGTAACCGGGATGTATCGCATCGGCATTGGTGATTTCAGCTGCTGAAATAATATTTGGGATGTTGAGATAGGAATCTTTACTGGGGGGCGCACCGATACACACAGCTTCATCCGCAAAGCGCACATGTAAGCTTTCTTTATCTGCGGTAGAATAGACCGCTACGGTCTTAATACCCATTTCTTTGCAAGTTCGAATGATTCGAAGTGCAATTTCTCCTCGATTTGCGATAAGAATTTTATGAAACACAGCTTATTTTTTAAGAAGGATCAATTAAAAATAGGGGTTGGTCATATTCCACAGGATTTGCGTTTTCTGCCAATATTTTCACTACCGTACCAGAAACTTCCGCTTCTATTTCATTGAAAAGTTTCATAGCTTCTACTACACAAACGGTATCTCCTGGCTTGATGACATCTCCCACTTTGAGAAAGTCAGGAGATTCGGGATTTGAAGCCATATATATGGTTCCAATCATGGGTGACTTTATCGTAATATATTTATGATCTTCGCTTTCCTTGGAAGGCGTAGCCGACGCATCGCTACCAGGATCAGGGGCTGGTGTTAAAGCCGCTGGAGGCGAGGCGTGGGTAGGAGCAAAATGGGATTGTGAAATTACTTCAGAAGACCGTTTGATTTTTACTTTGAATGCTTCCGTTTCAATGTTTACCTCTTCGAGGCCGGTGCTTTTTATGTAGTCGATAAGATCACGGATTTCTTTTACTTTCATCTTTTTTTCTGGTCTCTTATAAATATTTTTTTATTTTCACGCTAAATCTAGGATAATTATTTGACTCTTTCGGAGTAAGATCCGTTTTTTGTATCCACTTTGATTATTTCATCTTGATTGATGAATAAGGGGACTTGAATGATCGCACCTGTTTCCAATTCAGCTTGTTTGGTTGCATTGGTGGCCGTATCTCCCTTCAGTCCAGGTTCGGTATAAACGATTTTTAAATTCACGTATTGGGGTACTTCAGCACCTAAAAATTTTTCTTGCTCGGTATGTACGAGTACCTCAACTTCTTCTCCATCTTTAAGGAATTGTGGCGCATTGATTAATTTAACATCAATTGGGATTTGTTCATAGGTCTCTGTATGCATGAAGTGATAACCTATGTCATCTTTATACAGATATTGGTACTTATGACGTTCTACCCTGGCGGTTGTAATTTTATGACCTGCAGAAAAGGTATTGTCAATGACCCTACCGGTAGATAAACTTTTCAATTTGGTTCTCACAAAGGCGGGTCCTTTTCCAGGTTTGACGTGCTGGAACTCAACAATCGAGAATAAATCGTGATTGTATTCAATGACCAAACCATTTTTAATATCAGCAGTAGTTGCCATAATATTTTTAATTTAGAGGGCTATAAGCCCATTTCACATAAACAGAAGCCCAGGTAAATCCGCCTCCAAAGGCTGCTAAAATCAAATTATCGCCTTTTTTAAGTTGTGCCTCATAGTCCCACAAGCAAAGGGGGATGGTGCCTCCTGTCGTATTGCCGTACCGAGAGATGTTCATCATGACCTTATCTTCAGGGACCTCCATAAGTTTGGCTGTGGCATCGATGATTCTTTTATTGGCTTGATGGGGAACCAACCAAGCAATATCTGAACCCTTTAAATCATTTCTATCCATGATTTCTTTGGCGACCCCTGCCATTTTAGTCACCGCAAATTTAAAAACAGCTGAGCCTTCTTGATATACATAATGCTCATTATTTTGGATCGTATCAAGACTCGCTGGATAGCGACTTCCTCCTGCTTTTATATTCAGATACTGCTCTCCTGAACCATCAGATTTTAAAATAGCATCTTGGATACCTAAACCCTCATGATTGGGTTCTAGCAGGGCAGCCCCAGCCCCATCTCCAAAGATGATGCAAGTGGTGCGGTCTTTGTAATCTAAAATGGATGACATCTTATCGGCACCAATGACGATTATTTTTTTGTGTGAACCTGATTCAATAAATTTCGCACCTGTACTCAGGGCAAATAAAAAGCCAGAGCAGGCGGCAGCAAGGTCAAAACCGAAGGCGTTCTTCGCACCTACTTTTTCGGCAATGAGGTTTGCCGTAGCCGGAAAAGTCAAGTCGGGTGTAATTGTGGCACAAATGATCGCATCGATTTCTTCAGGGGCCGTATGAGTTTTTTCTAGAAGCCCTTTGACAGCTTCTACCGCCATAATAGAGACGCCTTTTCCTGAGCCCCTGAGGATACGCCTTTCTTTGATTCCTGTTCTGCTTACGATCCATTCATCGTTGGTATCCACCATTGTCGCCAATTCATCATTGGTCATGACATAGTCAGGGACGTAGCCGTTGATACCGGTAATAGCAGCCGTAATTTTTGACATATATTGGTTGATTCGCTTATTGAATCAAAATTGATGATTCATAGCCAAACCGCTCAAACTCTAAGCTAAAACTTCTTTTTCAATTACTACCTTTCCTTTGTAATAAAGTTTACCCTCATGCCAAAAGGCACGATGCGGTAAATGGGCCTCTCCTGTGGTAGGACAGATGATATAATTTTTTGGAGAAGCTTTTACGTGAGTCCTTCTTTTGTCTCTTCTTGTTTTCGAAATTTTTCGTTTTGGATGCGCCATTGTATATTAATTAATAGATTATAATTTTATTTTTTTCAGTTCTTCCCATCGTGGATCAATTGTATTTTCCTGTTCTTGATCATTTAAGGAATGTACCTCGTCTTTGTAGACTAAATCAGCTCTTTCTTGGTCTCTTATAGTAGGATGCACTTTTTTCATTGGGATTTCTAGCGACACAAATTCATATATGTAGCCAGAGACATTTAATATTTGCATCCCCATATCTATCGTACTTATTTCATCACTTAATTCTTCACTGGTCAAACCAAATTTTACGATGTGCTTTTTTTGACAAGTTAAGGATTCTCGATAACTTTCTAAAGATACATCACAGATCATCAAAACATCGACTTCAATAGTGAAATTCAGGGCCATCATGGATTCAGATTTATCCATAACCAATGAGGCTTTACCAAAGCCTTCTTCGACCAAGTTATTTTCGAAAGTTTCGAAAAAATCGGGCACCAATTCAAATTGAAAATCGTGTGTACCATTTTCAAGTCGCGCCAAATTGATCTCAAAAGACTTTAAAACACTAGCTTTCACCTAATTAAATTTTTAAGAACCGCAAATTTATGTAGAATGCCCCGATAATCCCAATGAATTCTTCATTAGAAATAAGAATCAATGATCTTTATTTTGAGCCAAGGTACCTGCCAGTAACAATGCATGGGTCATAGAGCTTGGGTCAGCCATGTTTTTACCCGCCAAATCAAAAGCAGTGCCATGGGCAGGCGAAGTCCTGACCGCAGGCAGTCCCGCTGTAAAATTAACACCCGAACCTTTTGATAATGATTTAAAAGGAATCAAACCTTGATCGTGATACATCGTTAAAATACCATCATATTTTAAATATTCATCGCTTCCAAAAAAACCATCAGCAGGGAAGGGCCCTTTGACAGCGTATCCATTAAAATTAAATTGATCAATGACCTTATTGATTATATTTTGTTCTTCGCTACCCAATAAACCATTTTCACCTGCATGCGGGTTTAACCCCGTTAAAGCCACCTTTGGGGTTTGAATACCAAAATCAATGCGTAAGGAATCGATGAGGATTTGTAGCTTTTCTGAGATGAGTTTTATCGTAAGGCTTTCCGCTACCTTTACAAGAGGGATATGCCCCGTAACGACGGCCACCCGTAGCCCATCCTTTACCATGAGCATGAGATTTTCACGGACTTTAAATGCGGCGGCAAGGTATTCTGTATGGCCTGGAAACGAAAAACCTTGCTCATTAAGTAGCTCTTTGCTTAAAGGTGCGGTAACCAAACCATTTATTGATTCGTTTTTTAAATCAGCAACGGCTGTTTCGAGTGATATTTTGGCATATTTACCTCCTGTAGCGTTGGGTCTACCTGGTGTGATGATGACGGGTTCTTTCCAAACGGGGATTACGTTTATTTTATATTGATCGGCTTGTTGAGGTTTTGCTATGAGATTAAAATTCAAATGAGACTTTTTAAGTAACTTTGAGTAAAAATTTAGCGCCTCCACAGAGGCATAAATGATAGGGGTTAGTCTAGAAAAAAGAGAAGGATTTTCTAAACTTTTTAAAGTGACTTCGATGCCGATTCCGTTGAGATCTCCAATACTTATTCCGATGATTGGTATAAATTTGTGATCGAGATTATTAGGGCCCATGGAGATTGATTTTATGGGTACAAAATTACATTTTTTTAGCGATTACATTGAGAAAATTAAAACCAAAAAAGTATTTAGGCCAGCATTTCTTGAAAGATGAGACGATTGCTATGGACATTGTCGCTGCGATGGGGAAAGGTCCGGGAAGCCTGCTTGAAGTAGGTCCTGGCATGGGGGTGTTGACCCAGCACTTATTACAAAATGATCAGTTGATGACCTTTGACCTTGATGTCGCTTCGATTGATTATCTGAAAGAAAAATATCCGGATCATGCAGAGAAATTTCAGTTAAAAGATTTTTTGAAAGAAAATTTAATGGAGTATCAGACGCCCATTCGTATGATTGGAAATTTCCCATATAATATTTCCTCCCAGATTTTTTTTCAAGTGTATGCACATCACGATCGAATCGAAGAGGTGGTATGCATGATTCAAAAAGAGGTTGCCGAACGTATTGTTTCTAAACATGGGAACAAAGTTTATGGGATATTAAGTGTGCTGTTGCAAACATTTTATGATATTGAATACTTGTTTTCAGTAGATCCTATGGTATTTGACCCCCCGCCGAAAGTAAATTCAGCAGTGATCAAGCTGGTGAGAAACAATCGCTCAGACTTCGACGCAAAGACGTTGAAACGTGTGGTCAAAGCAGGATTTGGGAAGCGGCGTAAAACCTTGCGAAACGCATTAAAAGAGCTAAATTTGCCCGTTACTTTGACTGAGCAAGAAGTTTTCAATAAACGCGCTGAGCAGTTATCTGTTCAAGATTTTATTGATTTGACAGGAAAAATCGAGGAGGCATGGAAAAAATAATGGAATTTGAGTTTTCGAAAGAATTTCTTGAGCGTTTCAAGTTGGCTTTAAATGATCGAGATGATGTTTACATTCAAGACTCCTTAGCAGGGGTCCGTTCTGTAGATATTTGTGAAATACTTACTGAAATAGCCATTGAAGAGAGTAAATATGTATTTGATATGCTGTCTTCAGACATTGCCGCAGATGTTCTGGTAGAATTAGAGGAAGATTTCCGTGTTGACTTCATGGAATATTTCTCCATCAGTGAGCTGGCTCATTTCATTGAAATACTCGATTCCGATGATGGTGCAGACTTATTGAACGAAATGTCCTCCCAGCGTCGAGAGGAAATCTTGGGGCAGATCAAAAATGAAGAAAAAGCAGGCCATCTTTTGGATTTGATTCGTTACGATGAGGACGTCGCAGGTGGGCTTATGGCCAAAGAATTGGTTAAGGCAAGAGAAAATTGGACGGTCAAAAGATGCATTGAGGAAATTAAAATCCAAGCGGAAAATGTTGAAAAAATATATTCTGTTTATGTGGTAGATCAACAGGACAGATTAAAAGGAAGAGTTAGTTTGAAACGTATTCTTTTAGCAGATGATGATAAAAAAGTAGCCGAAATATTTGAAGAAAATATTATTTCTGTTGGCACATTCCTTGAGGCGCAAGAAGTGGCCAATATCATGCAAAAATATGACTTAGATGCTGTGCCTGTGGTTAATGTGAGGGGAAAGCTCGTAGGCCGAATTACCATTGATGATGTGGTAGATGTCATTACTGAATCAGCAGAAGAAGAAAGACAGTTGATGTCTGGAGTGACCTCAGACATCGAAGAAGATGATGGGGTTTGGGTTATTTCCAAGGCACGACTTCCTTGGTTAGTTATAGGTATGACAGGAGGCTTGATTGCGGCACAAATTGCTGATTATTATTCAGGTACACTCAATGTAATCGCACGTTTATCTTTATTTATACCCTTAATCATGGCCACAGGAGGTAATGTAGGTATTCAATCATCGGCTATAGTTATTCAAAGTTTAGCTGGAAAAAATGGGTTCAATGATACTTTGGGAAATAGATTGTTAAAGATGTTTTACGTTGCCATGGTCAATGGGAGCATTCTTTCCTTAATGGTCTTTGGAGCGATCATGCTATTGTTTAAGGATCAATTGCTCGCTATTACCGCCTCCATAGCCCTGCTCAATGTGGTGCTCTTGGCTTCATTTATGGGGACCATTACGCCCCTTCTGTTAGATCGGTTTGGGATCAATCCAGCCATCGCGTCAGGCCCATTTATTACTACGGCAAATGATCTTTTGGGGCTCACGGTTTATTTTTCCATTGCCGTCTTTTTGTACAATTTATAATGCCCTTAAATCAAAAAATCTTAGTGGTAGACCAAATGCATGATTCGATTCATGAGGTATTTCGTAGTATTGGTTTTGAGTGTTCCTATCTCCCTGAGATCACGCGAAAGGAAATGATACAAATATTGCCAGATTATGTTGGGCTGATCATAAGGAGCAAGACCGCCGTTGATGAGGAGTTGATTCTCAAGGGTAAAGATTTAAGATTTGTAGGTAGGGCTGGGGCTGGGGTAGATAATATTGATGTGGACTTATTGGCAAAAAAAAACATTGAACTATTCAATGCGCCGGAAGGCAATCGGGATGCGGTAGGTGAGCATGGGGTTGGAATGCTACTGATGTTGTTAAATAAATTGAGGTTAGCAGACAAGGAAGTGCGCTCTTATCAATGGGATAGGGAATCGAATAGAGGCTATGAGTTGAAAAATAAAGTGGTGGGTATCTTTGGTTTCGGATTTATGGGGAGCGCTTTTGCGGAGAAATTACGTGGTTTTGATTGTGAGATAATAGCTTATGATAAGTATAAAAAAGGCTATACCTCAGATATAGATTATGTGAAAGAAGTTGAGCTCACTGACTTTAAACTCAGGGCTGAGGTATTGAGTATTCATATTCCTTTGACGCCTGAAACCTCTCATTTATTCGATTATGATTATTTGAGTTCTTTTCAAAATCTTAAATACATAATCAATATGGCCAGAGGCGAAGTATTGTCTCTAAAAGATCTGAAGACAATCCTTTGCGCAGGAAACTTGAGCGGAGCGGCTTTGGATGTGTTGGAAAATGAAAAGTTAAATACGTTGACCTCAGAAGAGCAAAAAACCTATCAAAGTTTGTTTGACCACGAGCACACCATTTTTTCGCCACATATAGCGGGATGGACTTATGAGTCTTATGAACGAATTAATCATGTTTTAGCAAAAAAAATTTCTGAGATAAAATTTTAATTATAATGACTGATTTTATTTATATTTGCTCCTTAATGCTAGAAGCACAGTGAGGCGGTCCATGACCGTTCTTTTTTGTTTAGGGTGTTTCTTAAAAACATTTTATAAATATGTCAGTTAATTATTTCTCAAAAGACGGATTGCAGAAGATCAAAGATGAATTAAAAGATCTTCAGACCAAAGGACGTGCCGATATGGCTAAGCAAATAGCAGAAGCTAGAGATAAAGGAGATTTGAGTGAAAATGCCGAATACGATGCTGCCAAAGATGCCCAAGGTCATCTTGAGCATAGGATCAAGCAATTGGAAGCCATCGTAGGAGATGGACGTGTATTGGATATTAGTGCGGTTGACACTTCCAAAGTAGGTGTTTTGAGTTTTGTCAGAATTAAGAATCTGAAAAACAACGCAGAAGTTAAATATCAACTGGTTGCAGAAGAAGAGGCTAATTTGGCTTCGGGTAAAATTTCTGTTAAATCGCCCATTGGTAAAGGTTTATTGGGAAAAAAAGTGGGTGATATGGCGGTGATGAATGTGCCTGCAGGAGAAATGAAATTTAAAATTTTAGAAATAAGCTACGACTGATATGCCTTCTGTATTTTGTCAAATTGCGAGGCATGAGATACCCGCCCACATCGTAGCTGAAGATGATCAACATTTAGCCTTCTTAGACATCAGTCCATTGGTCATGGGTCATGTACTAGTGATCCCTAAAAGAGAGGTTGACTATATTTACGATTTAGAGGATGATGAATTAGGAGCCCTCCATATATTCGCGAAAAAAGTAGCCAAGTCACTGAAATTGGCCATTCCTTGCTTGCGCATTGGTATCAGTGTGATAGGTTTAGAAGTACCCCATGCTCACATACATTTAATTCCACTCAATTCGATGGAAGACATTAATTTCAGTAGGATGAAATTGTCACCTTCCAATGAAGAATTAGAGGTAATTTCAAAGAAAATAATCGCACAATCTTAGGATTTAATTCTTTTGGGATTATCACTTAAAAAAGCACCCCAACCTTGGGTCTTCTTCGTATGAGTATTGCCCTGAAAATGGTGACAAAGGGCAACGGCTAATGCGTCTGTGGCATCTAACAAATAATCTGTTTTCTTAAATTTCAGTAAGGTTTGAATCATAGCCGCTACTTGTTCCTTAGAAGCATTACCATTTCCCGTTACCGATTGTTTTACTTTTTTTGGGGCATATTCATTGATAGGTATGCCGTGCGCCAGTGCAGCAGCCATCGCGACCCCTTGTGCTCTACCTAATTTGAGCATTGATTGTACATTTTTCCCGAAAAAAGGGGCTTCAAGAGCCACTTCATCAGGCATGAAATCTTCGATAATTTGATTAACCCGATCGTATATTTTTTTTAATTTTAATTCATGTCCAACATACTTTTTGAGATGAATGACACCAAATTGCAATAATTTAATTTCCTGCTTTTGAATGACGATAACGCCATACCCCATGATACTGGTCCCTGGATCTAATCCTAAAATAATTTTGCTTGCTGCTATTTTATTTTCAATCGCCATGGCTACAAATAAAGGGGATCCTTGACAGATTAAAAAGTCCTATCGAGTACCTGTGGGGATTTTATTGAACTTGTTTCTGTGGTGCTACTTATTTTCTTGTGTGGGGATTTGATATTTATATTAGGTTGGATTTGAATTTTATTTTTTGGTTCTGATATTAAGCGATTACTTTTAAGTTCGAGATGACTGTTAACGATGAATGGATGACAAATACTCAATATGAAATAATAGATGCACTCTATTTTGTGATTCCTTTTAATGAATTAATAGCTGAACTCGATTTGAATGAACGGTTACTGGTAGCAGAGCTCCACAAACTACATCAGAAGGGTTGGGTCAGGGTTTATGATGCCATTGATCATGAACTTGAATACCATGCTTTGGTAGATGATAGGTTCCCAGAATATCAATTTCTTGCGAGCAAACAAGGATTAATTGCGCATAATTCTGATGTGTAATGGCCGTTATGACAGGTTGAAGAAAGTGATGAAAAAACAGTGTTTTAGGTGAGTGTTCATTTTTTCGAAAAACCACCCAAGTGGTTGAAATTCATAACCCCCGGGCTTACTTGGTCACTGCCCAATCATGATAAAATTATTTATTTGACTTTTGATGATGGCCCCGACGTAAAGGCAACGCCGTATGTGTTGGATGTTTTAAATGAGTTTAAGGCAAAAGCTAGTTTTTTTGTGGTTGGGGAAATGGCTGAGAAAAATGTAAAATTATTAAAGCGCATGGCTTCTTCAGGTCATTTTATTGGTAACCATACTTACAAGCACCTCAATGGATGGAAGACCCCCGCTCAGGTTTATTTGAGGGATATACTTAAATGCCAGCAGTTCATTGATAAGATGGTGCCGGCATCTCCTATAAAATTATTTCGGCCCCCTTATGGTAGGCTTACCAAAGCTCAAATGAGAGGTCTTAAAAAGGATTATAAAATCATTTTGTGTGAAAAGATTTCTGGAGACTTTCAACCCAAGTTAGATTTTCCAAGAGCATTGCGTTCATTATACGAGACTCAGGCGGGAGATATTGTGCTTTTTCATGATAGTATTAAATGTTATAAAAATCTTGAGATTTTATTACCCAAATTTTTAGCCTTCTTTTCGGCGAGAGGGTATACATTTGAAACACTAAATATAGATTGAATCATGCTAATAGAAACACATGCGCACCTCTATTCAAAAGACTTTGATGAAGATGTGGATCAAGTTATTATTCGAGCCAAAGAAGTAGGGATTGAAAAAATACTCATGCCTAATATTGACAGCCAAAGTATTGAACCTATGCTTGGGCTTGAAACGGCTTACCCTAATTTTTGTTTACCCATGATAGGATTACACCCTTGCTCGGTCACCAGCAATTATGAAGATGAATTAGCTAGGGTATCTTTTTGGTTAAAAAAGCGAAAGTTCATAGCGATTGGTGAAATAGGAACTGATTTGTACTGGGACCAAACTTTTTGGCCAGAACAGCAAAAAGCATTCCTTCAACAATGTCAATGGGCTTTGGATTATGATCTGCCCATTGCCATTCATAGTAGAGCTTCGATCGCGGAGACCATAGATTTAATTAAACCCTATGTTCTTAAGGGTCTCAAGGGTGTTTTTCATTGTTTTTCTGGCTCGCTTGCCCAAGCAGCTGAAATTAAAAATTTAGGATTTTATTTGGGTATTGGAGGGGTTTTGACTTTTAAAAATGGAGGTTTAAATGAGTTAATGGCTGAGATAGGGATCGATCATATTATTTTGGAGACAGACAGTCCTTATTTAGCGCCTAAACCTTTTCGAGGAAAGAGAAATGAGCCTGCCTACCTAACGCACATAGTTCGTGAGTTATCTTTATGCTTAGATATGAATATTTCCGAGATTTCTCAAATCACCAGTCAGCATGCTAAGACCTTATTTCGATTGAAATGAATTATAAAATCGTTAAAATCCGAACCAGCCATAATTTATCCGGACAGCGTTCCATACTTATTATTTACACAGGAGGTACCATAGGAATGGTTCATGATGAATCTGGAAGTTTGGTACCCTTTAACTTCATTAAAGTAATGGAGCGCATCCCTGAATTGTCTAAGATTGAAGTAGGATTGACGGTGATCTCTTTTCCAAAACCTATTGATTCTTCCAATGTTAGTATCCGTGACTGGCAAGCTCTTGGGTACATTATTTACGAGAATTATGATCAATACGATGGATTTGTTATTCTCCATGGAACCGATACGATGGCTTATTCAGCCTCCGCCTTAAGCTTTATGCTCGAAGGATTGGCAAAGCCCGTTATTTTTACGGGAGCTCAAATACCTATTGGGAATTTGAGATCAGATGCCCGTGAAAATTTAATTACTGCGATTGAAATTGCTGCGGATCAGCGAAATGGAACGCCCCTAATTAAAGAAGTTTGTATTTATTTTAATTTCGGGTTGTTTCGGGGTAATAGGTCCCAAAAAGTAAAAAGTAGCACTTTTGCTGCTTTTGAGTCTCAAAATTATCCACTACTCGCGGAATCAGGAATTGATATAAATTATAATGAGGCTGTTTTGGCAGCGCCCAATGGCTTAGTTCCCCTTCGTTTGCATCAAGATTTAGATGACAATGTTGCCCTTTTAAAGATATTTCCAGGACTCAATGAAGCAGTGCTTGAAAGTATTTTAGGTAGTAAAAATCTCAAAGGACTGGTCATGGAAACTTTTGGATCTGGAAATATACCGAACGAACCCTGGTTTATTGAATGCTTAAAAAAGGCGGTCGAAGACGAAATTATTATTTTGAATGTGAGTCAATGTAGTGGGGGCGAAGTAATTCATGGAAGATACGAAACCAGCAGAAAATTATCAGAAATTGGGATTATTAGTGGAGGAAATATTACTACCGAATCTGCCATTACCAAGTTAATGTTGTTGCTGGGGAGCAAGAAATCTCCAGAAATCATCAAGAATTTGCTTATAAATCCTATGAATGGTGAAATGGATTGATGAAAGGATAGATAAATAAATCTAAATTTGGATAAGGTGTTTTTTCTTGATTTATTTGTTGTCATATTTAGTATGTAAGAAGAAGTGGTATTCAAAAGGAGAGGTGGCCGAGTGGCTGAAGGCGCACGCTTGGAAAGCGTGTATATCCTTACGGGTATCGGGGGTTCGAATCCCTTCCTCTCCGCACTAAATATTTAAAAAAAGAAAAAAAATTAATTTTAACCGTGACTATTCAATTGATTATGAAAAAATTTTTAAGTTATTTTATTTTAGCTGGCGTACTAGCCACTGCATCGATGACTGCTTACGCTCAAGACGAGATGGACACGAGCGAGATGGTAATATCCGAGGATACCTTATCCATGGCATCCACTGATTCTGTGATGGAAGAAGAAATGGTTGAAGAGGTTGCGGTAATGGAAGAGGAAGTCATAGAGGAAGAGGCAAGCTTTCATCAGGTCATCAAACAACAATTTATTGATGGGGGTCCAGAATTCATGGGCATTGTGTTGATATGTTTGATCTTAGGCTTGGCCATATCAATTGAACGAATCATTCATTTGAATTTAGCTACTACAAACGTATCAAAGTTGCTAACTAAGGTAGATGAAGCGTTGAAATCAGGTGGGGTAGAAGCGGCCAAAGAAGTTTGTAGAAATACCAATGGGCCGGTAGCTTCCATTTTTGTTCAAGGTTTAATGAGAATGTCTGAAGGTGTCGAAATGGTTGAAAAATCAATAATTGCCTATGGATCTGTCGAAATGGGCAAACTCGAAAAAGGAATGGTTTGGATTTCTTTATTTATCTCCTTAGCTCCCATGTTAGGATTTATGGGAACAGTGATAGGAATGATTGATGCGTTCGACGCAATTGCAGCAGCAGGAGATGTATCGCCGTCGTTAGTTGCAGGAGGTATTAAAGTAGCGCTATTAACGACTGTTGGAGGTTTGATAGTGGCAGTTATACTACAATTATTTTATAATTATTTAGTTTCAAAGGTTGATTCTTTAGTCAACAGCATGGAAGATGCTTCGATTACTTTGGTCGATATGTTGGTAAGACATAATGAAGGTAAGTAAACTGAAAAATTAAAAAAAATATGGATTTTATAGATATTGGATTAATAGGTAGCTACATCTTAATAGGACTTTGTACCTTGGCCGCTACTCTCATACCGCTTTACCAGTCATTTGGAGATCCCAAAACATTATTAAAGTCGGGTATCGGTATTGGTATCATGATGGTGGTATTTCTTTTTGGCTATCTCTTAGCCGACGGAAGTTCTGTTGGTGTGGATGAAGCCACCTCTAAGTTTGTGGGTGCGGGTATCATTACTACCTATGCCTTCTTTTTTCTTGCTATTGCTGGGATTATTTATACTGAAGTATCTAAAATTTTTAGTTAATATGCCAAGAGGAAATAAAAAACTTCCAGAGGTTAGCTCGGGTTCGATGGCAGACATTGCTTTTCTACTATTGATCTTCTTTTTGGTGACGACAACGATTGCCAATGACAAAGGGATTCTCTTGAGGTTGCCACCCCCCCCAGATCCCTTGCAGGAGCAACTAGATATAAAAATACCGGACCGGAATATTTTTACTATTTTGGCCAATTCAAAGGACCAATTGCTTGTTGAAGGTGAACCTTTTGAAGGAAGTATGGACGATTTAAAAGATGATGTGAAGAAGTTTATTTTGAATTTCGGAAAGCCTACCCCTGATGGGATTGAAATTTATAACAGTCTCCCCGCAAAAATGAAGGCATTCGTCAATGCCAACGGGAGGAATCCAGAGTCTTCGGATGATCCTACAAGTCTTAAGTCCATTGTTTCTTTTAAATCGGCTAGGGGTACCAGTTATGATCTTTATGTGGGTATTTTAGATGCGATGAATGCTGCTTATAATGAAGTGTATTCCTCTCGCGTCGGGATTACGACTGATGAGTGGTTGAGCCTTGATAGAAGTAATAGTATGCAGAAGGAGATGTACAATCGTGGCCGTAGTGGTATTCCAAGAGCCATATCCATTGCTGAACCAGATTAAAATTAAATAAGTTATGCCAAAATTTAAGAAAAACTCAAAGACCTCTGAGGATATTCCAACAGCTGCGTTGCCTGATATTATTTTTATGTTATTGTTCTTTTTTATGGTGACCACTGTCATGAGAGAGACAGATATTATGGTCAACCAGAAAATCCCGCGTGCCACCCAGTTGACTAAAATAGAAAGAAAGTCGTTGGTAAGCTATATTTATGTTGGGGAACCCAAAAATGTCAGTCTTTACGGTTCAGAGCCAAAAATTCAAATTAATGACGTGTTCATTACAGAGGAGGACATCATTGGTTTTGTGAACACTGAGAAAGATAAGCTTGACGAAGTTGAGCGAGATCAGATAACTATGTCTATGAAAGTAGATGTGGATGTTAAAATGGGAATCATATCAGACGTTCAGCAAGAATTAAGAAAGGCAAATGCACTCAAAATACTTTATAGTACGATAAAAAGAGTGGCTGAGAAATAAGTTTAAATGCTTTCATAAAAAAAGGTACATAATCATATGTGCCTTTTTTTATGCCTAATTATGTGATTTTGGTTCTAAAAAAGGCCCCCATTCGTTTTGCTTTTGATGATTTAGATTCTTTAAAAACATAATAAAGGAAGGCTTTATTGGTTTTTTATGGAGTATTAAATCGGTCTCACTGATGAGCTTGTCTCCTTTTTTTGCGTTACAAGAAAGACATGCAGTTACCAGATTTGTCCAAACAGACTTACCACCCCTTGATCTTGGAATGAGATGGTCCAGTGTTAAATCTTGGGTTTTTTCACAGTATTGACATTTATTTTGATCTCTTTTAAAAATATTATGACGGTTCAAAATAACACTCCTATAAGGTAAGTTGACGTACCTATTGAGTTTAATTACAGAGGGATAAGGATAGCTTTGACTGATACTTCTTAAGACGAGATTTTTTGATTCGCTGATCAGTTCGGCTTTCGCATTAAAAATTAAAAGAAAGGCACGGTTTACATGACAGAGGGCCAATGGAGTGAAGTCTTGATTTAATACCAGTACCCCCATCATCAAATAAACTTAATTTGTTTTAACTCTCGATCGTGATCTTTTTTCTTCATGCTTTCCCTTTTATCATGGATCTTTTTTCCTTGCGCCAGGGCTATTTCCATTTTGGCTATTCCTCTTTTAATGACATATAATTTTGTGGGGATGATGGTCAATCCTTTTTCTTCTGATTTGGCTCTAAATCGTTCAATTTCTTTTTTACTCAGCAATAATTTTCTTTCTCGGGTAGGCTCATGGTTATAAATCGAACTTTCCTTGTAGATAGCAATATTCATAGATCTTACGAAAACTTCTCCACGAATGACGATACAATGTGCTTCTTGCAGTGAAACTTTACCCTCTCTTATAGATTTTATTTCACTTCCTTGTAATACAATACCCACCTCTAATTTTTCAATTAAGATATAGTTAAAGGATGCTTTCTTATTGCGAATAGAGACATTATCAGAAAATCTACTCTTTTTATTTTTCATTTTCAAAAGTCATTCTAGGTTTGGGAGCATCTGTTAAATTGCCAAAAGAGTCATTTTGAAAATAAAGATGACCGGAGATAGCAACCATAGCTGCATTGTCCGTACAATATTCGAATTCAGGTATATAGCTCGTCCAATTATGTTTTTGACTCAGTAGCTTAAGCTGCTTTCTTAACTCCTTATTTGCTGCAACACCCCCAGCAATGGCAATTTGTCTTATGCCGGTCTTACCTGCTGCTGATACTAATTTTTTCATGAGCATTGAAATCAGATGTTTTTGATAACTCGCACAGATATCTTCAATATTTTCTTCTATGAAAGTAGGATTTTTTTTCAAATGATCTCTAAGGAAATATAATAACGAAGTTTTGATTCCACTAAATGAAAAATTCAAATCTTTTATTTGAGATTCTGAAAACGGGAATCTATCAGGGTTACCTGAAGCGGCATATTTATCAATTTGTGGTCCACCAGGATAGGGAAACCCCAGTAATTTGGCCCCTTTATCAAAGGCTTCGCCTACAGCATCATCAATAGTACTTCCCAACACGACCATGTCAATAGCACTGTCGACCTTTACGATTTGGGTATGACCACCGCTCACGGTGAGACAAAGAAAGGGAAATATAGGTGCCGGTGTTTCAATAAAATGAGCCAATATATGTGCCTTCATATGATTCACGTTAATAAAAGGGATATTCAAGGCAAATGCTAGACTTTTGGCATAGGAATAACCCACCATCAGTGCACCTAATAAGCCAGGGCCTTGCGTGACAGCAATGGCACTTAAATCTGAAAGTTTAATCTGTGCTCCTTTGAGTGCTGAGTCTACCACTAAAATAATATTTTTTTGATGTGCTCTGGAGGCCAATTCAGGTACTACACCGCCGTATTCTTTATGTATGGATTGCGTAGCGATGATATTATTCATTACTTTGCCATCAATGCAGATAGAAGCAGAGGTTTCGTCACATGATGATTCAATACCAAGTAAGATGGTTTTCATTTATATACCCATGATTGAGTTTGAAAAATAGCCTAGCAAATATAGTTAGATCCCTCCTAAGATATTTGTTATATGCTGTGGGTTTACTGTCATTTATTTTGATGGCCATAACCCTCTTTCTGCAGTTTTCCAATGTGCAAGAAAATTTAGTCAGGTCCTTTATAGCCGATTTGTCACAAAAGAGTGATCATACTATCAAAATTGAAGCGATAAATATTGATTGGTGGGATCGATCTAATATCACCCGTATACAGGTTTTTGATCTAAATAAAAACCTTATGTTGTCATTCGATGACGTAGAAATAGATTTTAACCTGAGTGATTTGCTTCGAAAGGGATCCTTGAGTTTTGAGTATATTTATTTTGATAAAACGAGGGTTAATCTCAATAAATATAGAAAATCCGATGTAGTCAATTTGCAATCATTCCTAGCGGCCCTACAGACGGATGATAAGGTTATTCAGAGCGACAATATATGGCATATTGGAAGTTTGATATTTAAAGACTTACAGATTACTTGGAATGATCATCTCCTTACCCATCCGACGCTGAGTCCGTCTCCCTTCAACCTAAACATAAGTCATCTAAAAGTAATGGATATTATGGCTTCCACTGATAGTATCAGTTTTTATGTGGATACTTTAAAAGCGGATTCATCTGCTTTTACAAGTACTCCCTTTACTGATTTTAAGGGGAATGTTGGTTTTACTCGAGACCAAATAGATCTCAGTGATATGCATTTAAAATGGGGAGAAACAGAGATTAATAGTGAGGTCAACTTGAGGTTGATTCATGGAAATTGGACCGCGTTTAAAAAAGATAGTGTATTTATAGATCTGACTTTGAGTCGCTCTGTAATAGATAGTAAAGATCTGAATATTAAGCTGCAAAAGTATTTTAAGGACCGTAGAAGCGTCTCCTTAGAGATGCAGATACAAGGTTATTTGAATGACCTTAAACTCTCAAGCCTTACCGGAACATTGGAAACAGGGAGTCTGGTGAAAGCACAGGGTAATATCAAAGGTATGGTTGGTGTTGATTCTACGATTTTAACATTAGAACTCCTCGATTCATATTGGGTTCAAGAAGATGTAAGAGGCTATCTCAAAGATTACCATTATGGACCGATTCGCTTTTCGGGGACGATTCAGGGCAATAAAGATGAAATGTTGGTTCAAGGTGAGGCAACCAATGAATATGGAGACATCGGTCTTGCTCTTAATGTTATGGACCTTTCAAATCCAGACAAAATTTCATACCAAGGGGAGGTTGATTTCGAGGCCCTTCAATTAGGGAAAATAATAGATGATCCTAGATTAGGAAAATGCCGCGGAAGATTAAACTTTCAAGGGTCAGGTACTGATCCTGAGACCATGAATTCAAATGTACAATTTCAATTCGAAAATTTTATATTTTTAAATAAGGCCTACCAAAACGTGAGTTTAGTCTTAAATAAGGATTTGAATAATTACCGTTTCAACTTAAGGGCCAGTGATGAAGACTTACAACTGAGGGGCGAGGGGGTTTACGTTCATCAGAAGTCCCCCCAACTTGAAGTAGATTTAGACATCAATTATGCAAATTTGAGAGCAATGAAATTTTACAAAGAGACTTCTATAAGTTCATTGCATGCCAAAATTAGTTTGAAGGATATTCAAAAATCTAGCTTAAGAGGCAATTTAGTTTTGGATGAGATCCAGATATTGAATAAGGGGAAGAGTATGATTTTTGATCCAATTTACATTTCAATAGATACTACCGAAGCGGAAAGAATAAAGATTGAAAACTCAATCTTTAAATTGTCTGCCTCTGGCAATTTCCCCATCTATGCTGTTATTTCTGATTTAATATCCGAAGCTCGTTTTTATAAAGATCAATTGACCCTTAACAGGAAAACCATAGAGGTCATGGAGGCGCCATTAAATACCTATGAAATTAAATTGAAAGTAGATCTAGAAGATATGGGTGCTATCGGAAGGCTGACTGAAATAGATCAGGAATTAGGGGGAAGTTTGAGTATTGATTTAGCCTATCAACGGGGCTCTTCTTTTTCTGGCCATATTTTTATGGATCTATTGCAAATGGATACCCTCAAATTTATGGATAATCAAATGACATTTGATCTGAGAATAAATGAAAGCCATCAGGTTGATGGTCAAGTGAGGTTATCTTCAAAAAAGCAGAAATGGCCCCGTTTTCCAGAAACATCTGATTTAAATATTTCATTAAATTTAAATTCAGATACCTTAACAGGGGACTTTAAGATAGATCAAACAATGAAAAAGTCATCTCTGAACTTGAATACTCAATGTGTTTTTGGAAGTGAAGAAATAGCCATTAAATTTTTGACTTCGGAGCTCAAGTGGTTAGACAAGACTTGGAAAATTAGTGAAGAAAATCAAATCATCATTTCCAAAGAGCGACTCTGGCTTAAAGACATTGAAATTTCTAATGATCTTGATTTTATAGGATTAGAAGGCGTAATATCAAACGATCAATCCTCTGAGCTTTACCTTGAAATAGGACATTTTGATTTGCAGAATATAGCTTCTGTTTTGCCACGTAAATGGGGAGGTATATTGTCGTCTAATTTAAAAATAGATCGATTGAATGCTGAGCAGGCCTGGCACATAGATGGCCAACTCAATTTATTAGGATTCCAATTTGAAGAAGTTACCATTGGTGATTTGACGGGAGTCCTTGATTGGAGACCGCGTGAGAATGGATTATATACTGATATTAAAATAGGGTCTGATTCTACTCAAAAAGGGAGGTTATTTGGTTATGTATTTCCTAGTAGTCACGAAGATCAACTTGATTTGAATGCAGAATTTAAAGAGATGAGAATTAATTGGTTGGCACCATTATTTCAAAAAAAGATTTCAGGTATTGATGGATATGCTACAGGAAAATTGAGAATTCAAGGCCCTATAGTTAACCCTAAGATCAATGGACAGGCTTCTTTGTCTCAAGGGGTAGCTACAGTCGATTATTTGAATACTGATTATGTATTTTCTGGAAGCACTCAATTTGATCAAAATACTATTTATTTTGATCAAATTGATTTATTTGACAGGTTTGGAGCACAAGGCTTTGTAACGGGCCAAGTCACACATGAAAATTTGAAAGGTAAGCGTCTGGATGTAAAAGTGGACTTTCTCAATTTAGAACTCTTAAACACAAGCCGTGATCAAAATGCCCTATATTATGGTAATGTTTTTGGTAGCGGTGATATACGCATAAGTGGTCCATTTACCAATCTACTCTTCGATGCAAATATTCAAACCGAAGCAAAAACGCGCATAAAAATACCTATTGAGGATCAAATGAACTTTGAAAACCAAGATTATATTCATTTTGTGAATCGATCCGATATGATTACTTCGTCTAGCGATGTTGTAGATCCAAAAAATAACATAAGAGGGTTTCAGGTAAATATGAATCTAGAGATTACTCGAGATGTGTATGGAGAACTGATTTTTAATGAACAAACGGGAGATATCATAAGAGGTAGGGGACAAGGGAATTTGCAGTTAAATGTTAATTCTGATGGTCAATTTGAAGTGCGTGGTCAATTTGAAGTGCTGGAGGGAGCCTATAATTGGACTTCAAATGTCCTAAACAAAGAATTTAAAATCCAACCGGGAGGTATGGTATCATTTTTCGGGGATCCCTACCAAGGGATCATGTCCTTAGAGGCCAATTATAGACAATTGGTTGATCTTTCATCTTGGGCAGGTCAATCACAGAACTTTGGTAAAAAAAGTCCCATATTGGTTGTTCTTAAACTCAATGGACCCATTATTAATCCTGAAATTGATTTTAAACTTAAGTTTGAAGAAAACAGTGCCGTATCTAATAGTGATACCGATTGGTACGATATCATTACGGCCATTAATTCAAATGAGCAAGAGTTAAAACGCCAAGTTTTCAGTTTGCTGATTTTGAGACAATTGTCACCTAGTAATCAACTCCCTTCCTCTGAACAGATAGGGCAAGGTTTTGGAAATAGTGTCAGTGAATTCATTAGCAATCAATTGAGTTATTGGTTGAATCAGGTTGATGATAATCTTGAAGTAAGTGTAGATTTATTGGGTATGGATGAATCTGCTATTGAAACGGTTGAGTTGAGATTGGCCTATACATTTTTAGAGGGGCGCTTACGTTTGGCCGGAGCAAGTGCGGTAAACAATACCCAAAATCAATCGGGTTCTACTAACAATATTATAGGTGATTGGTCCTTTGACTATTTTTTGACCGAAGATGGAAGGTTAAGGTTAAAAATCTTTCGACAAAACAATCCATATAATTATGCAAATGAGAATTCAGCGGAGGGAGGCATTAGCTTGCAATATGTGAAAACATTTGATAAGCTGAAAGGGTTATTTGTGAATGCTGCTAAAAAATAATTTGCAATTTTTTGAGGGCATCTTTTTTAGATTACACTTAAAAGCGGGCTCGTAATAGTTAAGTTTGTAGAGCAAGCGAGCTCATCGCCTCAATATTGAGGAGGAAAGTCCGGGCAGCACAGAGTGCCGTACTTCTTAATTGGAAGTCTTTTTTTAAAGGAGATAGTGCAACAGAAAATATACCGTCTTGACTTGTTCAAGATAAGGGTGAAAAGGTGAGGTAAGAGCTCACCGGTCTCAGCGTGAGTTGAGGCGCATTGTAAACCTTACGGGCTGAAAGGTCAAATAGATCTTGCGATCAAGAGTTACTCGCTCATGCAAGAAGGGTAGACCGTTAGATTCCAAAAGTGATTTTGGAACTAGATAAATGATGGGACAGTATTAAGATTTATCTTGATACGGTACAGAACCCGGCTTATTTGCTTGTTTAATTTTAATTGAATTAATATGGCCCATATTTTAATTGTTGATGATGAAAAGAGTATTCGAGAGACCTTAATTGAAATTTTAGAATTTGAAGGTCATAGGGTAGGACAGGCGGGCGATGGTGAGGCAGGCCTAGCCTATCTAAAGAAACATCAGGTTGATTTGGTGCTTTGTGATATCAAAATGCCTAAAATGGACGGTATTCAACTTCTTGAGTTGGCGAATGAAGAAGGCATACCTGCTGTTTTTATTATGATAACTGCCCAAGGGACTATTGAAACAGCGGTTGAAGCGACTAAAAAAGGAGCGTTTGACTTTATTGAAAAGCCACCAGACCTCAATCGATTATTGTTAACCATTAAAAATGCCCTTGAAAAAGGTCATTTAATTAGGGAGACCAAGGTGCTGAAAAAGAAAATGAATGGAATTATAGAGATTATCGGCGATTCGCCGGAAATCAATATGGTTAAATCCATGATCCAAAAAGTAGCTCCTACCCAAGCCAGAGTATTAATTACAGGTGAAAATGGTACGGGGAAGGAATTAGTGGCCAAATGGCTACATGAAAAAAGTGATCGATCAAATAAGCATTTAATTGAAGTAAACTGTGCTGCTATTCCTTCAGAGTTAATTGAAAGCGAATTATTTGGTCATGAAAAGGGTGCTTTTACCTCGGCAAATAAGCAACGCATTGGAAAATTCGAACAAGCGCATCAAGGAACCTTATTTCTGGATGAGATTGGTGATATGAGTTTGGCCGCTCAAGCGAAAGTACTACGGGCACTACAAGAAAATCAAATCACAAGAGTAGGGGGAGAGAAATCCATTAAGGTGGATGTAAGAATTGTAGCCGCCACAAATAAAGATTTAAAAAAGGAGATTTCCGCTGGTAATTTTAGAGAAGATTTGTATCACCGACTCAGCGTAATTTTGATTGAAGTACCGCCATTGAGAAATAGAACTCAAGATATTGTTACTTTAACGAATTACTTTTTAAAAGAGATATGCCGGGACTATGGTATGCCATTAATACCCATTAAATCGGACGCCCGTCAACTGCTCACTCACTACGTGTGGCCAGGTAATATAAGAGAATTAAGAAATGTGATTGAGCGCTTAGTAATACTTTCTGAAAAAGAAATTTCAGCTAAAGAAATTAAAGATCACACTAATTTGGCTAAAAGTATTAAGCCTTAGCTAGATCTGTATGCTCAACATCTATCGAATCTACTTGTGAATAAGTTGGACATAATTTCTGTGTGCAAGCACCCATGGCCACTAAAACGAAACCTATTAATAAAAGCTTTTTCATGATTTTTTATGTTTGTAACGTGAAGTTATTATAATTTTTTGAGAAATTTTTATTTTTTAAGGTCATACTTCCCTGAATACAACATTTTTTTTTGCTAAGTAACTGTGTGATTTAGAATAATTGGTTGCAACCCCTTATCTCGCTATCGTCAAAACGACCCATTACCTTAAATTGAAAGGCATCCATCTTTCTGCCAAGGTCTTTGGTTTCAATAAAAGCACAAGTACTTATATTGGCTAAATCAATGATGTTAATGCCTCCTGTCATACCCTTTTTAGTAAAGGAAAAGGGATCATTGATATCACGGATTAAACACCTTGCCCAAGCGGGAAACATTAGGTTTCCTTTTTCTTTTGCATAAGCTTGAGAATGGAGTTCGGTCATTCCATATTCGGTAAATAAGTTTTTAGGACGGAATCCTAGATCAATCATTTGATGCAGTTGTTCTCTGACGATTTCCTTTTTCCGACCTTTCATTCCACCGGTTTCCATTATGGATAAGTTTTTACTGCTAGGTTGTTTAGCAGCAAAGTCCAATAATGCATAACTCACACCAATGAGTGTTTTTTTTGTGGCATCGTTGAATACATGATCGATGTTTGGGTCTTCAATATTGATGTATCTTGATCCATTTTGTGCATAAGTAAGGAAGTAATTTACCATTTCGACCAGAGAAGAATGACCCTGTTCTAAATAGGAGGGAAGAAGGGCTAGAATGATCCGTCGATCCAATGGGCCATAAACCTGCTCATAATTTTTTTTGGTCATTTGACGAAAAAAGTCAAGATCACGCACCAAACTTTTACTTTTGGTTCCGAGGGTGGTACCGCTAGAAAAAAATATTTTTTCCGGTGTCCACTGTTCCGATTTTATTTCATTTCTTTTGAAAAATTCGATAGGTAAAAATGGAATATCTTCAATGTGTTGAATTTCCTTTTTTTTTATTTTCAAATGGGTACAATACGACCTGTATATTTCGTTGGTATGGTATTGATAATCAAATAATGAGAGACTTCGGTCGTTGAAGTTATCATTTGTAATATCTAAAATTGAATTTTTGAAGTTTTGATAAAAACTCATAGTATGAATTAATTATTCTTTCTTAACAAAGGGTAAAGATAGAATTACCTTCGATTATATAGGTAAATACCTTTACTTTGCCAGTATAAAATGTTAAATAATAGATTCAAATACTTTGGTTATTGCTTGGCTTCAATTTCACTGCTGGGCTGCTATGATTCTCCAGATTTACCTGAAGAGCCGTCCATTAGCTTCAATAGGATCGAGTTTGTAGCGGTTGATGGTGCGGCTGATAGTTTGATTTTAACTTTTAATTTTGAAGATGGAGATGGTGATATAGGTCTTGATATTTATGAAGTTTATCCACCTTATCATAATTTTAATTATGTCGTACAGGAGGTGGATTCAGAATATTATTTAATTGAATATGGTCAATTAAGTTTTAACGAACCCCTCATTTTAGCAACGGCCTATGAAGGAGAAGTGACCCTATCGGGAAACTATGACTTTGATCAAACATTGCCTGATTATGGTTGTGCCGACTATCTAGTAACTACTGATTTAGAAACAGATCCTCTAGATATCGATCAAATGGATACTTTTTTAATTAAAAAAAACAGGTTCAATAAAAATATTTATGTCAATTTTTATAAAAAAATAAGGGGGGAATATCAGTTAATAAATGATGATTTTAGTCAAGGTGGATGTGTTGAATTTTTTAATTCACGCATTCCTGTTTTCGATGAAGGAAATATAGGAAAATCATTGAAGGGTGATATTTCTTTTGCGATGCTCTCTCAAGGATTCCAACAAACATTTAGGAACGATTCGATCAAGATGAGCTTTTATATTTATGATCGAAATTTAAACAAGAGTAATGTAGCCGAGACTTCAGACTTTGTTTTAATAAATATTACTAGAGATTAGTTTAGATTTCCGGATATTTATTAGGATCCTTCTCATTCATTATTTCATACACCGCTTCAGTAATTTCTTCAGCATTTGGTTTCGAGAAATAGTCGCCATCACTGCCATAAGTGGGTCTGTGATTTTTTGCCGTTAAGGTTTTAGGTGATACATCAAGCCATTGATAACCTCCGTCTCTCTCCAGTACTTGTTGCATCATAAAGGCTGAAGCACCCCCGGGGACATCCTCATCAAGAAATAAAACTGCGTTGGTTTTTCGTAGTGACTTTAAAATGGTCTTAGAAAGATCAAAAGGGAGTAAGGATTGAACATCGATGACCTCTATAGATATATCTAGATCAGTGAGTTCTGCTACGACTTCCATAACAACTCGACACATAGAGCCATAAGTCACTACCGTCAAGTCCTTTCCTTCTCGTAATATTTCAGGAATGCCCAAGGGCGTCCGAGTATCAACTAAATTCTCTGGAATTTTTTCTTTTAGGCGATATCCATTGAGTGATTCAACGATAATTGCAGGATCATCTGAATCCAGAAAGGTATTATAAAAGCCTACTGCTTGGGTCATATTTCTTGGCACGACTACATGGATGCCTCTCACGGCATTTAAAATCATTCCCATGGGAGATCCAGAATGCCACATGCCCTCTAGTCGGTGTCCTCTGGTTCTTATAATAAGAGGAGCTTTTTGCCCTCCTTTTGTCCGGTGATGTGTCGTAGCCAGATCGTCAGATAATATTTGAATAGAATACAGTAAATAGTCCAAGTATTGAATTTCTGCGATAGGTCTCAGGCCGCGCAGGGCCGCCCCAATACCTTTACCGATGATGGCACTTTCACGAATGCCCGTGTCAATGACCCGCAGAACACCATGCTTTTCTTGCAGTCCTGCAAATCCTTGATTAACATCTCCTATCTTACCAACATCTTCCCCCAGTGCGATAACCAAGGGGTTGATTGATAAGTGGTGATCAAAGCAAAGATTGAGTATTTCCCTTCCATCAACCCATTGGGCATCTGTATCATAAACGGGTTTAACGCCCTCGATATTTAGGGCAGAATCTTCAGATTCACTGATCAAATGTGAACTGTAGTCTTTGAAATATTTATCTTTTTTTGTGGCCAACCAATCTTTTAAGTCTTCTTTGTTTACATCATCATACTTAGCCAAAGCCCGAATAATGTAGGTACATGCTTTGACGATATCTGATTTCAAAGGGGAAGTATTTTCCTTGAGATCATTATAAATATTGGTAAGTTGTATTTTATACTGTGAGGCATCAATCATTTTGCCAATAAGGGATAAGGCTTCTTTTTGATCCGATTTAATTTCTTGAGTATAACTCGTAGCAGCCATATTTCGGGCATTTTTAACCACTATTTTAGCTTCTTTCTCAAGGTCAGAGAGTTCTTTTTCATCAGCGATTTTTTCGGCCAGCAGCCATTCCCTCATTTTTAGGTTACAATCAAATTCACTTTCCCAATCTAAACGCTCTTTGGATTTGTAGCGTTCATGAGACCCTGAGGTGGAGTGGCCTTGAGGTTGGGTGAGCTCGGTGACATGGACCAAACAAGGCACATGCTTTTCTCGAGCAATGGAAGTAGCTTTTTCAAAGGCAGCCGACATTTCTGGATAATTCCAACCTCTAGCTACCAAGATTTCAATTCCATTGGTCCCCTTTTCACGTTGAAAGCCCTTCATTACTTTGGAAATACTTTCTTTGATGGTATGAAGGGTATTGGGCACGGAAATACCATATCCATCATCCCAAACCGCCAAAACCATGGGAACTTGCAGGATTCCTGCCGCATTCATAATTTCAAAAAAATGACCTTCAGAAGTAGACGCATTTCCTATGGTACCAAAAGCTACTTCGTCTCCATTATTTGAGAAATGAGTAAAGGCGTCGAGCGCTTTGTTATTTCTGAATAATTTAGAAGCAAAAGCAAGGCCCAGTAAGCGAGGCATTTGCGAGGCTGTGGGAGAGATATCAGAACTTGAATTTACTTGAGTCGTCAGATTTTTCCATTGGCCTGAGGAATCCAGGGATCGCGTACCATAATGACTGTTCATCATGCGCCCTCCAGAAGCGGGTTCATGTTTTACGTCTGCGTGGGCATAAAGTTGGGCAAAGAACTGCTGAGGCGTCAATAGCTCCAAGGCCATCATTAAGGTTTGATCTCGATAATAACCCGATCTCCAATCTCCTTTTTTGAACATTTTGGAGAACACAATTTGAGCAACTTCTTTGCCATCTCCAAATATGCCAAATTTTGCTTTTCCCATGAAGACTTCTTTTCTCCCGAGCAAACTAATCTCTCTACTTTGTACGGCTAATAGATAATCTTCTAAGATTTTTTCTTTGGGGGAAATTATTGTTTTGTTTGGGTTTATACTCATATCTACCTCGAGCAAAGGAGTACCAATGATCTGTCCGTAATATAATAAGAAATCACTATATCTGGATGATTAACGGTCAGTCAGATTTTTTTTCTAAAAAAAAATAAAGACTTTAAACAAAATTAAAAATCAATTTAAATTAAGAAACCCATATAAAATAGATGTTAATTCTCATTCTTCATTTTGTTTATTTTCCTAAATTAAAATTTAATAAATTCACTGTTTTATATATTGGATGAGCCGCTTATATTTACCCTAAATTCGGCATGTTTTAAATGATATAACCATGATAGTTGGGATTCCTTCGGAGATAAAAAAAAATGAAAGTAGAGTGGCTTTGACCCCCAGTGGGGCAAAAGAATTAAGTAAAAAAGGTCATCAAGTTTATGTTCAGTCTGCCGCTGGCGAAGGCAGTGGATTTTTAGATAAAGAATATCTTGATGCTGGAGCTAAAATACTGACTGAGCCTTCAGAGATTTATGATATTGCCGAAATGATCATCAAGGTCAAGGAACCGATTGAGTCAGAGTATGCATTGATTCATCAAGATCAATTGGTTTTCACCTATTTCCATTTTGCCTCATCAAAGCCATTGACTGATGCTATGATGGCAAGCCGATCCGTCTGCCTATCTTATGAAACGGTAGAAAAGAAAGATAAGTCTTTGCCTTTACTTATTCCCATGTCAGAGGTAGCGGGTAGAATGTCTATCCAGGAGGGGGCCAAGTATCTGGAAAAACCTTTCAAAGGCAAGGGAGTTCTTTTGGGAGGTGTCCCTGGTGTTCCACCTGCCAAAGTACTGATTTTGGGAGGAGGTATCGTGGGGATGAATGCCGCCAAGATGGCTGCGGGTATGGGAGCAGATGTGACCATTATGGATGTTAATCTTTCTCGCTTAAGATATTTAGATGAGATTATGCCGGCCAATGTCAATACGTGTATGAGTAGTGAATATAATATCAGAAATTTAATAGGTGGATGCGATCTCATCGTAGGTAGTGTACTGATTCCAGGAGCTAAAGCACCTCATCTGATTACTGAAGACATGCTTAAGGATATGCAACCGGGAACGGTATTGGTCGATGTTGCGGTTGATCAAGGGGGATGCATAGCGACTTGTAAGCCAACTACTCATGAAGATCCTACTTACATCATTGATGATGTAGTCCATTATTGCGTAGCCAATATGCCCGGAGCGGTACCTTTTACGTCTACTTTAGCATTGACTAACGCAACTCTGCCCTATGCCTTACTACTGGCGGATTTAGGCTGGAAAAAAGGGTGTAAGTCATATGAGGAATTAAAAAAGGGTCTTAACATTATTGATGGAAAAATTGTTTATCCCGAAGTGGCCGAAGCTTTTGGTTATGAACTGAGTGCTTTAGATCTATTTCTTTAACAAAAATGCGGAAATTCTGAGAGTTGTTTATAAGCGTTACCGATGAGATTCTTTTTCCATACATAATGCTTCATTCCATTTGTAATGGCCAGATATTGGGCATCTAATGCAGCGTTGTAGCCGCTGATCTGCTGGAGGGTATTGGCTGATAGTTTAACGGTGGGGGCTTTACATTCAACCAAAAGATAGATAGCACCTTTTCGGTCGTATATGTGAATATCGGTCCTTTTTTGTTGTTGTAAATACCGGTGTCCTTTTTCAATGTTGATCAAGGCTTTTGGGTAATTGAGGTTTTGTATGAGTAGGTGCAAAAAATGCTGCCGAACCCATTCCTCTGGAGTAAGCACGAGTTCTTTTTTACGAATTTCATCCTTAATATATGCCACATCATCTCGCCAAAGAAGTGTTGGATTTATTTCCGGAAGATTAAGCTTTGGAAGTTTGAGGTTTTTCATTTGGCATTTTAACAAAAACAAGGAAAGCCAATCCAATGATAAAAAACGAACCCAAGGCTAAGGTACTGTTTCTCATGCTTCCTGTAATTTGTTCGACCAGACCGTAAGTAAAGGTGCCTAATACGACACTGACGTAAAAGGTAACGTCATAAAACGAGAAATAAGAAGTGTGATCTTCAGAATGAGCGGATGGAATGAGCTTTGAGAACGTAGCTCTTGACAAGGATTGGATACCGCCCATTACCAATCCAACCAACGCCATAATGATGTAAAATTCATTCACTGTGGTAATAGTATACCCATAAAGACAGATACCTATCCAAATTAAAATCATGCTGACTAATGAAAATAGGTTACCCTTATATTCAGAAAGTCGAGCAAAGAGGGTGGCACCTAAAATAGCAATGAATTGAATGATGATGATGGCTGGGATGAGTTGGGCCGCACTCAAGGCAAGCTCCTTGGTGCCAAATAATACAGCCAAGAGCATAATAGCCTGAACCCCCATGTTGTAGAAAAAAAAGGCAATTAGATAAGTCTTCATATTTTTTAAGTCTTTCAAATTCCAAAAAACTTTTTTTAGTTCTCGATATCCATTTCTAAGAATGTCTCGATGTACTTTTCGATGGGAATGATTATTTGGTAGCCACTTAAGTGGGATTTGGGCGAATCCAATCCACCACAGGCCTACCAAAATGAAAACGAATCGCGTAGCTTGACCGACATCTGAAAACCCAAACATCTCATAATTTTGGGTAATTAAAATACTAATCAAGAGTAGGATAACGCTCCCTGCATAGCCATAGGAATAACCTTTAGCACTGATTCGATCAGTCATGTTTTTTGGAGCTATTTCGGGAAGATAAGCATCATAAAAAACCAAACCAGAACTGTATCCAATGGAGGCTAATACCACACAAAAAATACCCCATTCAAGAGTATTTTCATCAGTAAAAAACACCAATCCTATGCAGGCAAAGGCACCTAGATAGGTGAAAATTTTTAAATATTTCTTTTTGTTACCTGTGTAATCTGCGATGCCTGATAATATGGGAAGTAACAAGGCAGAAATTAAATAGGATAACGAAATAGCATAGCTATACAAAACCGAATTGACCATTTCGAATCCAAAAAAGTCAACTTTATCTTGATTATTTACACTCGTAATCGCCGTATAATAAATCGGAAAAATCGCTGTGTTGATCACAAGGTTGTATACCGAATTTGCGAGATCGTAAGTGCACCAAGCCCGAATTACACCATTTATTTTTTTCATTGTACCGCTAATTTAACCAACTTATGGATGATTACAAGTCATTAAGAATAGGTGTATCCCTAACTTTACTATAGACATTGAATTTAAAGACTGCTCCTTGAAGCGTAAAATTATGAGAGCGATTAAATCAGAAAACAATCCTTTGAGGAGATTAATTGACTTTTGATGTTTTGATTATGTGGATCATCCAGTCAATCCATTCTTTTATGACTTCTTTTTGCTCCAAGTCATTGTGCGCTTCATGAAAAACACCCTCCCATAGTTTCCATGTGATATGATCTGGGTTGTCAAGGGCCAATTTCATAGTGGCTTTGTAGTCAATGATGCGGTCTGACTTGCCATGAAAAAGATAACCGTTTAATGTGATTTCTTTCTGATGTTCTAGTAGGTATTCGGCACCAAAGTTAATCGCAGAAAACAAACCTGCAGAGATTTTAAAATTAACCAACGGATCAAGATCGTACTGCCTTGAGACTTCAGGATCTTTACTCAGATGCAGGCTATTTAGCCCGTTGGGCTGCCTAAATTTTGGCGCAATGCGTGCCATTAGACTGCCTAATTGTTCTTTCCAGCGGGGAGGTTGAAAGGCCAATTTGATCCAAGGAGCAGAGGCTATGAAGCCCGATAACTCCTTGGATTTGTCTCTTAATACGTAATTAAGCACGAGATTTCCACCCATACTATGGCCAAAAAGGAACAAGGGTAAATACAAATGTTCAGCTCGAACTATTTTTAAAAATTCTTCAATGTCATTAATTAAACTCATCAAATCAGGTGCATGACCTTTTAAGCCCCCTGACTTCCCATGGCCTCGAAGATCAACACCATAAACGTTGAATTTCGAATCATTGAGCAGCTGCATCACGTGCCGGTATCTACCGATATGTTCTCCAAAGCCATGAATGATACAAACCACTCCTATTGGGTTGGCTACCGTCATGGATTCGACATACAAATTGATGTCGTCACGCGTCGATGCCTTCAACGTTTCCATCCTATTATTTTTTAATTAAATCTTTTATCGTCCAGGCCTTCTTGCAAATAAGCAATAAAATTTTATTAATGATCAGTAATTAATCCGTGATGACGACCTTATCCATAACATCCCCTTCTTTGATCAGATCGATGATGATTAATCCCTCAATCACTTTACCAAAACAAGTATGCTTTCTATCTAAATGTGCCGTGTTGGTTCGGCTGTGACAAACGAAGAACTGAGAACCACCTGTGTTTTTCCCAGCATGGGCCATTGAGAGTACACCTTTATCATGATGTTGGTTATTTCCTGATAACTCACAATCTATGGCATATCCTGGCCCTCCGGCGCCCGTGCCGTCTGGACACCCACCTTGAATAACAAAATTGGGAATTACACGATGAAAAGTAAGTCCATCATAGAACCCCTTCTCGGCCAGATCTATAAAATTTTGGACAGTTTTTGGCGCATCTTGCTCATAAAACTCGATTTTCATAATGCCCTTTTGGGTGTGGATTTCTGCTTTTTTCATATTATTTAATTTACGCTAATCATTTCATCAATGATTGTCAAAAAATGATTTTCTTTGCAAAAATAACATTAAAACCTCCATGAAAAGAATTAGTTGTTTTATGATTTGTCTTTGGGTATTATTTTTTAAAACTCTAGGTCAGATAGACGAGAGTAAGGTTACCCGTTTTATTTTAAATTATTCAAAGACAACGGATTTAAGAGCGGAAGAAGTAAGATCTATCTTAGACAGTGCGAAGTACATTCCAGAGATCATTGATCGCATCACCCAACCCGCAGAGGGTATTTCTTGGAAAAAATACAGAAATATATTTCTTACCAACGAAAGGATAACCAAAGGATTGACCTTTTGGAATGATCATGAAAGCACTCTAAATACGGTCAGTAAGGATACAGGTGTCGAAATTGAATATTTGATCGCTATTCTAGGAGTTGAGACCTATTATGGCGAGAAAAAAGGAGGTTATAAAGTATTGGATGCTTTATATACTTTGGCTTTCGCGTACCCTAAAAGAGCGGGCTTTTTCACCAAAGAATTGGGTGAATTCATTACTTTATCTACTACTCAAAACTTAAATTTATACAATGCTGAAGGTTCCTATGCAGGAGCCATTGGGTATTGTCAATTCATGCCGAGTAGTTACCGGGCCTATGCCAAAAGTTTTGATGGATCTAAAACGTGTGATCTGGTCAATAATGTAGACGACGCGATAGCGAGTGCTGCAAATTATCTAAAGGTCCACAAATGGAAAAAGGGTGAAAAAGTAGCTATTCCTACTCATAAAATAGAGGGAGCTTCAACATTAAGTCCAATCTACACCAAGCCTAAAAATACCGTTGAATATTTTAGGGAGAAGGGCTATCATGCGGAAGATCAAATTCAGACAGACTTGGTTTCGATCATCGAATTGGACAACGAAATTTCAAAAGAATATTGGTTGGGATTCCATAACTTTTATGTGATTACCCGCTATAATCACAGCTCACTTTATGCCATGGCGGTACATCAATTGGCGCAAGCGATTAGCGCATTAAAGGATTGACTTTTCGATAAACCATCAAGAAGATCGGCCCATTAGCCTAGACCTAGATTTTTCATATAGCACCTACTCATTTATTAAAGCGCTGCCTTACGCGAAAAAAAAAGATAGAAAAATAATATTGATCAATATTAGAATAAAATATTTTTTATGTTCATCTTACTCTTACCAGCTTAGCATCTTTTTTGTTAATTTATGCCCAGTAAAATGAAAAAAATAGGATTAATAATCTTTTCGATCTTTTTTTTGGCTGATCTTAATGCTCAACAAAAGGAGACTTTTGGCATCTCTTCAGAACAGTTTAAGCAAATAACAGCCGAGTCAACAGAATTGTATAGAGATTTAGACCGAGTGGCCCCAGGGAAAGAAGGGGCGCCACCTTCGGATGCCATCGTCCTTTTTGATGGGTCTACGTTGAGCCAATGGCAAAAGCCTGCGTTTGTTTATGGCGGAAGTATGGCGGAGTATGCTGAGCTTTTGCCCGCATTAAAGGCAGGTCCCTATACTACACCTCCAGCAGATTGGAAATTGGAAAA